>DASQJS010000127.1:0-10258 GCA_035630995.1 Steroidobacteraceae bacterium
AGTGGCCATGGATCCTGGTGCCCATTGCCGCGTTCAGCATTTTCTTCGGCCTGCGCGAATGCCAGCACCGGATCCCGCCCGCCGAACACGCGGCGCCGGTCGAACCGGCGCCGCCCTCTCCGACGGAACAATAGCCCCGCCGATTACCGTTCGTTCAGCTTGAAAGTGACGCGCAGGCGGTGCCACTGCGCGAACGGCTCGCCATCGCGCGTGGCCGGCAGCAGGCGCCAGTTGCGCTTCGCTTCGGCAATGGCCGCAAGATCCAGTTCTGCAAAGCCCGTGCTCTTGACCACGCGGGCGTCGGCCACGCGGCCGTTCGGCATCACGTAGACCTCGACTTCGATGGTGCCCTGGTTGCCTTCGCGGATCATGCGAGGCGAGTACTCGGGCTTCGACAACGGGTGGCGCGGGTCCTGGCGGACACCGACGAGCTTCGGTTGCGGTGTCGCGGGGGGCGGGTCGTCATCGAAGACGGCGTCCGGCGGTGGGCCCGTAATCGTGTCTGTCTCGAACGCCATCGTCTGAATGTCGGGGTCCGGCAGCACGAGGCTTTCCCGAGTCGTGGTCACGTCCGGTTCGGGAATGCGTGGCAGCTCTTCTGGCGGCCGCGTTTCCTTGTAGATCTCGGTGACCAGGGGTGGGGGAACTTCAACAGGCGCCCCGATCCCCAGGCTCCTCGCGATGACAAACAACACGGCGACGTGAAGTCCCGCGACCAAGCCCATTCGACCTAATGCGCCAAGTGGGCGCCTCTGCGCAGCAACAGCAGCCATGACGGACCTCCGCATGCACCCGGTGTTAGGGGTGTCTTGAGAGGTGAACGCGCGCAAAAATGGATATGGGTTAGAGCTGACCGCTGCACCCACAATCTATCGGATTCAATTGTCGGGAGTAAGAATATGGATCAAAACAGCGTGGCGGGCCTGTTTTTACCCGCAATTGCCATATGTCCACGCCGCGTCGCCCGGTGGGCCGCGCGCGTGTACCATTGCGCCCCCTCATGAGCCGCCGCCAGCCAAAAGTAGGATTCGTCAGCCTCGGGTGCCCCAAAGCGCTCGTGGACTCTGAACGCATCATCACGCAGCTGCGCGCCGAGGGCTACCAGGTTGCGGCGAGCTACGACGCGGCCGACGTGGTGGTCGTGAACACCTGTGGTTTCATCGACTCGGCTGTTGATGAATCGCTCGACGCGATTGGCGAGGCGCTGGAGCAGAACGGCAAGGTGATCGTCACCGGCTGCCTCGGTGCCCGGCCGGAAAAGATTCTCGATCGGCATCCGCGGGTACTGAAGGTCACGGGGCCGCAGGCCTATGAAGATGTGATGAACGCGGTGCACGAGCATCTGCCGCCGAAGCACGATCCGTTCATCGACCTGGTGCCGCCGCAGGGCATTCGCCTGACGCCGCGCCACTACGCGTATCTCAAGATCTCCGAGGGCTGCAACAACAAGTGCAGCTTCTGCATCATCCCGTCGATGCGCGGGTTGTTAGCCAGTCGGCCCATCGACGATGTGCTGCGCGAAGGCGAGAAGCTGGCGCGCGCAGGAGTTCGCGAGCTGCTGGTGATTTCGCAGGACACCTCGGCCTATGGCGTGGACATCCGCTACCGCGAAGCGGAGTGGCGCGGGCAGAAATACGAAACGCGTTTCCTGGATTTGGCGCGCGGTCTCGGCGAGCTTGGCATCTGGGTGCGCATGCACTACGTGTATCCGTATCCGCACGTGGATGACGTGATCCCGTTGATGGCGGAGCGCAAGGTTCTGCCCTATCTGGATATCCCGTTCCAGCACGGCAGCCCCACGGTGCTCAAGCGCATGCGCCGCCCGGGACAGGTGGAGAAGACGCTGTCGCGCATCAAGGCTTGGCGCGGGGTGTGCCCGGACCTGACGATTCGCTCGACTTTCATCGTTGGCTTCCCGGGCGAGACCGAAGCCGAGTTCGAAGAGTTGTTAGCTTGGCTGGACGAAGCGCAGCTCGATCGGGTGGGCGCGTTCAAGTATTCGCCGGTGGAAGGCGCAGCCGCGAACGACGTGGCGCCGCACGTGGCGCCCGAAATTCAGGAAGAGCGCCTCGCGCGCTTCATGCAGAAGTCCGCGGGCATCAGCGCGGCCAAGCTCGCCGCGAAAGTGGGCAAGTCGATGCGCGTGCTCGTGGATTCGATCGAAGGCACGAAAGCGATCGCGCGAAGCGAGGGCGATGCGCCGGAGATCGACGGCGTGGTTCGCATCGTCAAGGGCGGCAAGCTCAAGATCGGCGAGTTTGCGGACGTCGAGATCACCGGCTCGAGCGACCACGATCTCGAGGCGAAGGTACTCCGACCGAACTAGACTGCGCCGATGATGCGATCCATCGACGCAGAGCACTACGTTCTCGCGCTCAAGCTGAAGCGCGACAAAATCCCTTCGTTCGATTTCTATCCCTGGTCACTCGCGGCGATCCGGCGCCTCGGGACTCTCGAGTTTCATCCCGCGGTTACCTTCATCGTTGGCGAGAACGGCAGCGGCAAGTCGACCTCAGCGACGCAGACTGACCAGCGGCACGCGCGTGAGCTCCACATCTTCCTTGTTCGTGGCGTAACCCACGTACAGGTGCTCTTTCCAGATCACGCTCTTGGGGTAGTGATATCCCGGTCGCTTGTACAACCCCTCGTACCGCATCGGTTGCAGATCGGCGGTTCCACGCAAAGTCCACGCGCGATCGAAGATCCGGCCATCGCGACTCAGCGTGATAGCGAGCGGGATGCGCACCCGGTCGGCTCGCGGCGCATTGACAAGAAACGCTGTGCCGTCGGGAAGATTGCCGGCACTTTGCTTGGCGCGCGAATCCGGCATGCCGGTGAAAGCGGGCCCAGTCCAGGTTTGGCCCGAATCGCAGCTTTCGGAAGCCAGCTGCTGAAAGCTCTCTGCCTGGTCGCGGAACACCATCACCACGCACGTGCCACGCATGAAAGTGCTGGGCTCGAGCTCGCGGCTCGAGTTTCCCTCATGCGGAAGGTTCTGCATCACGCCGCGCCGCCAGCCGCTGATGCCCAACGCATCGTCCGTGTAAAAGGGAGTGACGATGGTGCCGGGGCGCATGTGAAACGCGGTGACGAGCTGCCCGCCGGACATGGCGTGTGGATCCTGTTCGATGATGCCGGGAACCGGCTTGCCGTCTTTGCCGGTCACGCGACGGGGCGCTGACCAGTGCTGACCATCGGTGCTGAGGCGATAGTCGGTATAGCCGCCCTCACCCGACTGAAATCCCGTGGGCCACACGTTGATGAAGGCGACGAGCGTCTTGCCGTCAGTCCACCAGCCGCCGCTCGAATGCATTTGCGGCGACTTGCCTGCGGGAGCCAGCACCGCGGGAGCTGACCAGCGCGATCCGTCGTCACTGACGCTGTACGCAACCCAGGTGTCCTGCGAGTCCTCATCCCTGGGAGAACTCTGCCATTGCGCGTAAAGCCTGCCCTTGAATGGCAGCAGCACGACGCCGTTACTGAAATGGTCAGTGTCGGCGAGCGGCTTGAAGATGGAGATCGTCTCGCTTTTTGGAGCGGCGTGCAGGCCCAGATCGGGTTTGCTCTGGTCGAACAAGCCCGAGGTGACCGTAAACGGCTTGTGGCCGTCACCGGGACCTGTCAATCCCAGGGCGAGCGCAAGTAGCAAGGTGCAGGACTTCATGTACATCGCGACTTGGTCAGGCCAGGCGCGGATAGGTGAACAGCAGGAAGTGCACGGCGTTCACGCCGAAGTGCACGGCCATCGCAGCCTCGATTCGCTGCGTACGCAGGAACGCCCAGCCGTAGCCAAGGCCGGCCACCGCGGCGGCGATGACGTAGCTAGTCCCACCGCCGAAGTGCGCGAGGCCGAACAGGATGGCGGCGACGGTCAGCGCGATACCCGCGGCCAGCGCCGGGCGGGAACCGACACGCGAAAGCTCGTGCTGCACGAAGCCGCGGAAAAAGGCTTCCTCCGACAGGCAGGTGAAGAACAGGTTGACCGGCGCAAACAGGAGGAACAGTGCGGTCCACTTGGGCGCAAGCGAGGTGTAGCCCATGAGCAGCACCACGGCCATGCCCACCGTCGCGGTGATGGCAAAAACTGGCAACGCGCGCGCCAGCACGCGGCCGAGCTCGCGCCAGGAATGCACGAGCAATGGATTGATGAGCCCGAGAATGATGATGCCGGTGACGACCTTGGGGAAGCCGACCGAGATGCCGTGCGGCGCAGCGCCGGCAGACAGCACCACCGGCTGCGCGAGAACCACGCGATGGAAGCCCGGGAGCAGCGCCAGGCCCATTGCCAGCGCGTAGACGAAGAATGCGAGGCCAGCCAGCGTTTGCAAGATGGGCTTGTTAGGCGAGGTGGAGTGATCGCGGACGCCGGTGTATGCGAGGGCCAGCGCGACGAGAAGTGCGATCCAGACGGCCGCGAGCCCGTGCAGAGCGCCGGTGAAGATGCCCGCGACCACGGCGGCAGCGAGCGCGGCGATCCAGACGGCGCGATGCACCCACAAGCCAAGGACGGCGGTGAGCAGCAGGATGAATGGCAGGTAGGTGGCTGACGTCACGATGAGATTGAGGTGCGGCCCATTTTGCTAGGTAAACGAGTGGGGACAGACTTAAGTCTGTCCCCACACATCCATGTCCCCGTTAAATCGCCTGATACTTGAAGTTTCGGAAGCGAACTTTGCCATCACCCGATGCATAGAGACCGGGGCGCAGGCTCAGGAAGTCGTACGCGACGTTGTGGTGATAGCCGGAGACTTCCATCTGCACGTCGTACTTGGTCCACGTCTTCCCGTCGGGTGAAGTGTGGAAAGTGACGATGTGCTTGTCATTCTCGAAGCGGATGAACAGCCGCCGGTCGATGCCCTTCGGTTTGGCGCGCGGGGCGTCGATGGCAGTGCGATGGCGCACGAGCTGACGCTCGTTGAAGCCGAGCCCGCAGTACATACGCTTGTTGTAGAAAAAGAGTACTCCGCCGGTGGCCGCGCCCTCCACTTCGATCTCGACTTCGCAGCGGTAGGCCTGATCGCCGGTGAGGCACGTGATGGGCGAGCAGTTGGACGGGCTGTCGCCTTTGCCTGCGATCACCATGGCGCCGGCCTCGTACGCCACGCGCGCGCGTTCATTTTCGCCCGGCGAGTAGAAGGCCCACTGGATACCGAACTTGTCCTTGCTGAAGTCGTCCGACAGCGCAATTCCATGAGTCTGGTTCCTGAGCTTCGCGGGCTTCGGAATGGGCTGCGAAAGATCCTTGCCGAGGAAGCGGAACCAGCCGTCGTCGGTCCATTCGATGCGATCGAGCAGCGTCTGGCGGCCGAGCGTCCAGTACGCGTTTTCGTAACCGTGATAGACGCTCCACCAGTCGCCGCCCGGGCCTTCGACCAGCGACGCATGACCGCGCGACCACCATTTCTCGCGCACGTCGGTGGTGCGCACCAGCGGGTTGGCAGGGCAGTTTTCCCAGGGACCGTTGATCGACATCGACCGCGCGGCGATCACCATGTGGCCGGTGGGTGGCCCCGCCGTGCCGCCGACCGCGGTCACCATGTAGAAGTATTGGCCGTGCCTGAGCACCTTCGGACCTTCGGGCGAGAAACTTTCCACGACCCAGTCGTCGGGATATCGCCACGGATCGTAAACATGTTCGACGGCACCATCGGTAGCCAGTCCATCGTCCTTGAGCTTCACGCGGTCGCCGCCCGAGAGGAACAGGTAGCGCTTGCCGTCCTCGCCGACGATGTGCCCCGGGTCGATGTGCGCCGGCAGGTTGAGATCGATGGGCTCGCTCCACGGTCCGCGCATCGACTCCGCGTGCACGACGTAGTTAGAGCGCCGGGCCGCGGTGCGCGCCGGAAAGTAGATGAAGTAACGGCCACCGTGCTTCGCGATGTCGCAGGCCCACACCGAACCGACTGGCTTCGTCAGTGCCGGACCCACGGCGTTCCAGTTCACGAGATCGCGCGAATGCCAGACGACGATGCCCGGGTAGGAGTCGAACGACGAGAAGGTCATCCAGTAGTCGGCGCCATCCTTGAGGATGGTGGGATCGGGACGATCGCCCGAGAACACCGGATTGAGGAAGGTGCCGTCGCCGAGATCGGCGATGCGCTGGCCTTCGAAGCCCTTGCCCCAGCGCAGGTCCGACCAGTCAGTGCGCAGGGTTGCCGCACAGGCGTCCTGTGGATCTTTCGGCTTCGCAGCCTGGGCGGAGCTCGTTGCCACGGCAGCGCCGCCTACGACGATGGACTTCAGCGCATCGCGACGAGTGGTTTTTTTCATGGCGCGAACGATAGCCAGAATTGTCACCGGTGTCATGACGGGCAAAAAGAAAGGGGGCTGCAATGCAGCCCCCTCTCATCGAGACGGGATGTCAGGGTGCCGTCACCGAAACATCATCCACAAAGACGTCCGCTCCGATCGGCGTGCCCTCGAGGAAGATGACCACATCCACCACGGTACAGCCCGCGGGAATTACCAGATTTCCCGATAGCTGCGTCCAGGTGTTCGGAACCACCGCGGCGTTGTTCTGCAGCCAGGGATAGGTGTCGCCGGCCGAACAGCCCACCTTCGACGCGAGGCGCACGACGTCGTTTGCGGCGCCGGTCTGGAACACCCAGGCGCTCACGGCGTAGGTGTTGCCAGCAGTCACGCGACTGGTGAGGTTGTACACCGCGAACTGGTTGGCGTCCGGCCGCGCCGTGGCGCGCAGGCTCTGCGCACCATTGCGTTTCTGGAGCCCGCTGGCGCTCAGCATCGAGCCGTTCCACGAACTCCAGCCGGCGATGCCGGTCTCGAAACCACCGTCATTCACCAGATTGTTGTTGGGCGGAACCACGCGAATGTCGTCCAGGTACACGTCGACGCCGGCGGCCGTGCCTTCGAAGTAGATGGACACTTCCACGAGATCGCAGTTGGGAATGACGAGGTTGCCCGCGAGCTGCGTCCAGGTGTTCGGTGCCACCGCGCCATTGTTCTGCAGCCACGGATAAGTGTTGTGGCCCGCGGGCGTCGTCGCCACGGTGCACTCCACCTTGGCCGCGAGGCGTCCGGTGGTGTTGGCCGCGCCGGTATGCAGCAGCCACGCGCCGACGGCGTACGTGGTGCCGCGCTGGACCAGGCTGGTGAGGTTGTACGCCGCGAAGCCGCCCGTGCCCGTGCGGCCCGTCGACAGCAGGCTCTGCGTGCCGCCGTGCGCCTGCGCGGTGCTGACGCTCAAACTACCGCTGCCCCAGTTGCTCCAGCCGGCAATGCCCGCCTCGAAGCCACCGTTGTTCAGCAGGTTGGTGGTGGACGGCGGGATCGGCTTGCCGAAGCGCACGCTGCTGAGGTTGGCGACGCCCGGTCCGCCGTTGAAGCGGATGAAGACATCGTGCGTACCGCTGATCGAGGCGAGCGCTTCCTCCACAGTGGCGGAGCTTCCCCACCCGGCGGTGGGCGGCAGGTTCACCGTGACGGCCGCGGGACTATCCAGGCTGTCGAGGTGAACGGAAATGCTGCCCTGCGTGGTGTTGCCTTTGGCATAGGCCACCCAGACCTTGTTCCAGTCGCTGCGGAACTGTACGCCCTTGAATTTGATCCAGTCACCGTCGTCGGTGTAGGCGATGACTCCGCCGGAGACCACGCCGGAGCCTTCATCGTGATTCACCGCGTCCAGCGTGACGCCGTTCTGATCGCCCACCCAGCCGGGATGCACGAACTCCGGCACCGTGCAGGCATCGCCACCGCCGCCGATGTAACACTGCACCCAATCCATGGCCGGACGCGTCGTGCCGTCGGTGCGCACCAGGAAGGCGTTCGCGCGCCACATGCTGCCCTGCTGGTGACCCCAGTGCGTGACGCCCGCGACTCCCGGGTGATCCCAGAAGATCGGGAACAGCTTGCTCATCACGTTGGCCTGGTCCGCGTCGTTGGCCAGGTTCAGGTCGAACTCCGAGATGTAGACCGGCAGTCCGGTCGCGGTGAGACGGTCCAGGTTACCCAGCAGAACCTCGGGATTGGCGCGCTCATAGAAGTGCGCCTGCTCGCCGACGCCGTCGATGAGCTTGCGCTCGTTCAGCAGGTTGATGATGTTGAGGTAGTTGGTCGTGATGCCGTTTTCGACGATCACGTTGTACTCGTTGAGGATGAGCCTGGCCTTCGGGAAGTGCTTGCGCGCGAGCTCGAAGGACTTGATCACCCAGTCGAAGCCGGTGGTGCCGGCGCCGCCGAGCGCTTCGCGGTAGGGAGGCGGTGCGTTCAGCGGCTCATTGAGCACTTCGACGTATTCGAGGTCCGGATAACGCGCGGCTACCGCCGCCATCCATTCCTCGATTTCCTCGAGCTGTTCCGCGGCCGGAAGACCCGTCAACCAGCCCGGCTGCTGCTGGCCCCAGAGCAGAGTATGGAATTTGAACTTGAGATTGTTCGCGACCGCGGTCTGGTAGGCGGTGTCGAGCGCCGTCCAGTTCATGGTGTCGCGCGTGCCCTCGACGCTGCCCCATTTGCCGGCGTTTTCCGGCGTGATCTGGTCGAAGTAGGTCAGCAGGTGTTCGTAGTCCTCGGGACCGCCAGGCGCCGTGCCGAAGAACTTGATCTGGTCCACCAACACCGTGACCGTGTCGGGCTCGCTGGGCGCGCCGTAGTTGTCCTTGACCACGAGCTCGAATTCGAGCGAGGTCTGGATCTCGACGTCCGGCGCCGTGAATTTCGCGTTCTTTTTGTTGGCATTGCTGAGTTTCACGGTGGGCCCGGAAACCTGGCGCCACTGGTAATCGACGACCTTGCCGTCGACGTCCGTGCCGCTGCCTTTGAGGTGGACCACGGCCCCTTCGGTCGCGGACTGATCCGCGCCGGCGTCGGCAGTGGGAAAGTAAGGATACAAACAGCCGACAAGCAGCATCGGCATCGCCAGCGCGGCGACGCGAAAATTCCGAATCATGGTTTTCCCCCTCTGATTGACCGACTCGTCTGAGCGAGTGTGTGACGTAACGCGGGGTGCTCCGCGTGCACCTTACCGCGCCACCCTTGTACCAGAAGCCGGGCGATACCCGAAGCCCGTACAAATACGCCAGCGCGACGCAGCATCAATCTACTCGCCGGGCGAGGCGAGCTTCGACTAAAGGTTGAGAATCCCCGCCTGGACGTTCTGCCCGATGTCCTCGGCCAGGTCCCGGGTGTCAGTTCCGCGAGACGCGAGGGTCGGCGGCTTCAGGCACTTCGGTATCATCGTCGTTGGGCTTGAGATCCGGATGCTCGCGCGCGACGAGATCGATGACGCCGGTGTCGAAGGCAGCGATGACCCTGGCGATGCCACGCTTGTAGGCCGCGAACTCATCGGGCGAGACGGCTGCTTCGACGGGCTCCAGCGTGGCGATCAGCTGATCGATGGTGCCGTTGACGAGCGCGACGATCTGTTCCGCTATCTTCCGTTCCATTGAGGCCTGACCCTTTTTGCTAGGTAAAAGCGTGGGGACAGACTTAAGTCTGTCCCCACACATCCATGTCCCCATTATTCGACGGTTACGGACTTCGCGAGGTTTCGCGGCTGGTCGACGTCGGTGCCCTTGAGGATGGCGACGTGATACGCGAGCAGCTGCAGCGGCACGGTGTACACGGCGGGGGCCTGGAAGTAACTCACGTGCTTGGGCATGAGAATTACCGTGACGCCATCCGAGGAGACGAAGCCCGAATCCGGATCGGCGAACACGATGAGCTCGCCGCCGCGTGCGCGCACTTCCATGAGATTGCTCTTGAGCTTCTCGAGAAGGTCATTGTTGGGCGCCACGGTGATGACCGGCATGTCGGCATCCACGAGCGCCAGCGGCCCGTGCTTGAGCTCGCCGGCGGGATACGCCTCGGCGTGGATATAGGAAATTTCCTTGAGCTTGAGCGCACCTTCCATCGCGATGGGGTGCAAGGCGCCGCGCCCGAGGAACAGCGCGTGCTGCTTGTCGGCGAAGCGCTTGGCCAGGTCGTAGATGATCGGATCCAGCGCCAGCGTCTTCTCGATGACCGAAGGAATCTCGATGAGCCTCTGGACGAGACTGCGCTCGCGCTCCGCGTCGGCGGTGCGATGCTTGGCCAACGCGATGACCAGCATGCTGAGCGCCGTCAGCTGCGTGGTGAACGCCTTGGTGGATGCCACGCCGATCTCGGGGCCGGCACGCGTGAGCATGACCAGCTCCGATTCGCGCACCAGCGAGCTCTCGGGAACGTTGCAGATGGCCAGCGACGACAGATAACCAGCCTGTTTCGCGAGCCGCAGCGCAGCCAGCGTGTCGGCCGTCTC
>DASQJS010000128.1:0-15774 GCA_035630995.1 Steroidobacteraceae bacterium
TTTCCCTCCACCACGTGACGGCGGTAGGGAATGACGCGCCAGGCAATGAACGCGATGAATCGCGCGAACAGATACCAGAGGGCGAGCGGGATGCGCGAGAACACGCGAATCCACATGGAAGATTTGGGGGCGGAGTTCACCTAGCAACTTTCCTCAAGGGCGCGATCCTGCAACTCATAGAAAAGGCCGCATCTAGCGGCCTTTCGTCTTGGATCTGGTGCCCTCTATCTGATTCGAACAGATGACCCCTTCATTACGAATGAAGTGCTCTACCAGCTGAGCTAAGAGGGCTTATCAATCGGTCACTCACGCCATGAGCTACCCCGGCGTGAGGGCGCGCATTCTAAATGCGACGGGAGGGCTAGGGAAGCTCTGAAACGGCGGCGGGGGTGCCCGAACCGGGCGTCAGGCTTCGGTTCTGCGACGCAGTCGGATAACGAGGTCGATGCCGTCGACCTGCATGCCCGGCGGCGGCTCGGGCAGCCGCTGGAACTCGACGTCGCTCAGGGACACATCCATCAGCGCACCGGAATCGAGATCGTGGAAGTGGTAGTGCGCGTCGGTGTTCGAATCGAACCAGCAGCGATCGCTGCCCACGGAAAGCTGGCGGATGAGGCCAGAGGCCGCGAACAGATTCAGAGTGTTGTAGATCGTGGCCTTGGAAACGCGCAAACCGAGCCCGCGCAGGCCCGCCAGGACCTGATCGGCAGAAAGGTGTTGGGGTCGCCCGAGAAGCAGCGAGGCAATGCGCAACCGTTGCGCGGTGGGTCGTACGCCATGACCCAACAGGCGCTGGTTCAGGTTCTCGACTAGGCCCGGATCCAGATCCGACATTGGCATGGGCGCGAGTATACGCGCCGGAATCCTGCGGGCAACGCGAAACGCCGCAAACACGGCGGTTTTGCGAGGCTGCCCACAGACGCGAGGCGGAACAGAATCCACGCCATGTGCATCAAGAACCGCGACCGGGGTGTCACCCTGGTCGAGCTGTGTTTCGGGCTGGCCATCGTGGCGGTCATTGCCGGGTTGGCCGCGCCCGGCTTTCGGTCGACCCTTCGGGCCGCCGCGGTTCGTTCCGCCACGTTCGACCTGCTGGCCGGCCTGCAAACGACACGCGGCAACGCCATCCTGGAGTCGCGGCCCCTGGACCTGTGCCCGAGCGACTCCACGGGCAAATGCCTTGCCGCAGGCGTGCCCACCCCTTACTGGCGATCGTCCCTTGAAGCGGGCGCTGCTCATTCGCTCCGCGCCAGCCATGTGTTGCCCGCGGGCGTGGTGGTTCGCGCCTCCCGTTCGCCACTCTGGTTCTCGCCCGACGCGCTGGGCGCAAGCACTGGAACACTAACTATCTGCGACCAGCAGGGCGTGGCTCCACCACGCGCCATCGTGTTGAGCCAGAGCGGCCGCGCACGCCTGGAAGCCGCGCACGCAGAGGCGTGCCAATGAACCGCACAACGCGCGGCTTCACCCTGCTCGAAACGCTGGTATCCCTCGTGGTGCTGTCGGTGGGCTTGTTAGGCGCGGCCGCCCTGCTGCTCGACAACCTGCGCACCCATGCCGGCGCGCTGCGCCGGGTCGCTGCGCTGAGCCTCGTGCGCGACATGGCCGATCGCATCCGCGCGAATCCACGCGGCGGCGTTTACTACGACACGAGAATGCCGGCGCCGGCCGCGGCGCCATGCGGTGGGCCGGGCGGCTGCGACGTCGCACAGCTCGCGGCCGCAGACCTCGCCTACTTCGAATCCACGGCGCACGCCCTCTTTCCGCGTGCCGACACCAACACACGAGTGGAATACGCGCCCGCCACCGGCCACGCCACGCCTGCCCGTCACATCATTACGTTGCGCTGGTCCGATGCGCGCAATGACGCCGGCACCGACAGTGTCGCGCTGCAGGTTCTGACGCTGTCGCCGGTGGCGGGCTGAGCGTGCGCCGCCCATCACGCGCCGGCGGCTTCAATCTACCCGAGCTCATGATCTCGCTGACGCTTGGGTTGTTCCTCGTGGCTGCCTTCCTCCTCGTCCTGCAGCGTTGCCGCGCCTCCTTCGCCGCCAATGAAAGTCTCGCGCGCCTGCAGGATGCCGCGCGACATGCGTTTTCGGTGCTGGTCCCGGACATCGAACACGCCGGGTTCTACGGCTTCAGCCACGCGCGCGCCGTTCGGCTCGTCGGCAGCCTTCCGGCCGGCGCCGTTGCCTGCGGCACGAATTTCGCCTTGTCGTTGTCCGTTCCCGTGCAAGGCTCGGACAACCGCTTTCGCCTCGGCGCGGACGCGCGCGACTGCGCACCTACCGCATCCGCGGGCGGGGCGCGCGCTGAAACCGACACACTGACCTTGCGCCATGCGTCGTTGAGTCCGGTGGCGCCGCGAGCGGGACGGCTGCAGATCTACTCGCAAAATCTTTCGATCGCGACGCCCCCGCTGCTGTTTGCGGACGGCCGCGCGCCGGTGCCCGTGGATCCGGATCATGTGGTTCACGATCTCGAGGTTCGCACTTACTACATCGCAAACGACTCGGTGCAGCGGCCAGGGTGGCCCGCGTTGCGTGTGAAGGCACTGACGGAGTCGCGTGGCGCCGCGCAGTTCCGCGATGAAGAAATCCTGCCCGGCGTTGAAGACCTGCAGATCGAGATGGGCGTCGCCTCGATTGCCGCCGATGGAATCCCGCGAGTGACCTACGTTGGGCCGGATTCTCCGCAGGCACGAGACGGAAACGTGGTGGCAGTCAGGTTCTGGCTGCGGATTCGCGCCGACGCCACCGAACCCGGTTTCAGCGACGGCCGCAGTATGACGTATGCCAACGTCACCTTCACACCGTCGGCCGCCGACGCGAAGCAGCGCCGCATGCTCATCGAGCGTACGGTCGCAATTCGTAATCAGCTGCCATGAACTCTCGTCAACGCGGCACCACACTGGTGGTCGGCCTCATTCTGCTGACGCTGGTAACGCTGTTAGGACTTGCCGGAGGCGCCACCGCTCACATCGAAGTGCAGCTGGCACACAACGAGCAGTTTCGCGAGAATGCCGCGTCCGCCGCCAGTGCCGGCGTCGAAGTTGCCATCGGCAGAATAGTGACCATGCCCGATCCCGCCTCCGCCACGTTCTCCGCCAGCGCGGCTCTGCCAGGCGCCGCCAGCCGTTTTGAAATTCAGGTCCGGTTCCTTGGCTACGACATCGCGCTGCCTCAGCCGGCCGGCGCCAATCTCGCCGGCGCGCATTTCGAAATCGTCAGCACCGGTTACTCGTCACGACGTGCAATCGACCGCCAGCGTGCCATTGTCATGCGCGTCGACGCCGCTGCCGGGCCCGCAGCGGCTTCAGAGTGCGAGCCGATGATCCCCGGCGTTCACTGTCATGAAGCCGGCGAACTGGTGCGCGTGTCCTGGCAGCGGCTCCCCTCGCCGTGAAAGTCAGATTCACACTGGCCGAGCTGCTCACCGCCGTCGTGGGTCTGGTGGTCATCGCCGCCATTGCGGTACCCATGTGGCGCACGCACCAGTTGCGCATCCGCCGGGTGGACGCCGCGGATGCCCTTCGCGCGGTACAGTCTGCGCAGGACGAATACTTTGGCAAGCATGCGCGCTACGCCGACGAAGCGCAGTTGCGCACCAGCGCGCCGCAGGCAATGTCAGGCAATGCGTTGTCCGCGCGTGGCTATTACCGGATCACGCTTGAAAAGAGCGACGACGAGCTGACCTACTCGGCCGTCGCGCGCGCCGTTCCTCTCGACGATGAGATTGCGGACACGCGCTGTGTGGAGCTGCGCATCGACCAGAATGGCCGGCGGTATGCGGTGGATGCCACCGGAGAAGACAGGAGCGCGGACTGCTGGCGGTAAATGGGGACATTCCTCGTTTCCTGGCAAAAGGGGACGGGGCTCATGGGTGGAGGGTCGAGCGACGGGCGGCCCTGCATGCGATGAGACTCGCTTTTCGCCGGGCCCTTCGTTCAGGGTGACATCGCTAGTTTGCGGGCCGCCAACACACGCGAAGACATCTTGTAGTAAGTTGAGTTGGGCGGCAGCAAAGAGTCCTGAAGGCGCAGTGATCGGCTTCGTGCCTAGCGAGGCCAGGTTTCCCGGCCCGCTCGCTCATCGCATGCAGGGCCACCCGTCGCTCGATCGTGCACCGACGCGCCGCGACTCCGTTCGTCAGAAAAAGAGGCGTGTAACCCCACGCGGTGGGAAGACCTCAAGTCCGTGCGTCTCTTCTCTTACCACCGCCGCGGGAAAGCGGGCGCGGTTCGGTGACGTATGAGCCCCAGCGAGCAGTCCGCGCACAGGAGCTGAGAGAGCGGGCCGGGATACCTGGCCTCGTTAGGCACGAAGCCGCCTCTCCGCTTCATTCGGACTCTCGCTGACTTTCCACCCCAACCGCACGAAAGTGTCATTGCGTGTGGCGGCGGCCCGCAAACTAGCGATGCCAACCCAAGCGAAGGGCCCGGCGAAAAGCGAACGAAATCCTGTGCGCGGAATGCTCGCTGGGGCACGCACACCCCCAAACCGCCCCTCTTTACGAAACCCCAGCGAAAAGCGAACGAAATCCTGCGCGCGGACTGCTCGCTGGGGCCCATGCCCATCTATCCAACCCCTCCTATTCCTTCCACCCGCCACCCATCGCCTGATAAAGCCGCACAAGATTCACCGCCCCCGCCAGCCGCGTCACGATGAGCTGCCGCTGCGCGGTGTACAGGTCGCGCTGCGCGATCAGCGCGCTGAGATAGCTGTCCACACCACCGCGGTATCGCTGGTCCGCCAGCCGGTAGCTCGAGTCACTGGCGCGCGTCAGCGCTTCCTGCGCGCGCAACTGATCGTCGAGCGTGGCTCGCGTAACCAGGGCATCGGCCACTTCGCGAAATGCGATCTGGATCGATTGCTCGTAATGCGCAATCTCGATGCGCTTGCGCACGTTGGCGAGATCGAGCGTGGCGAGATTCCGGCCGCCGGAAAAAATCGGCAGGTGGACCTGCGGCGTGAAACTCCAGGCGGTGTGCCCGGACTGAAACAATGCCGAGAGGTCGTCGCTGGCCTGCCCATAGAAGCCGGTGAGCTCGATGCTCGGGAAGAATGCCGCGCGAGCGGCGCCGATATCGGCGTTGGCGGCCTTGAGCGCGTGTTCCGCGGCGCGCACGTCGGGCCGGCGCACCAGCAATTCGGCCGGAATGCCGGCTGGCAGTGTCTTCGAAAACGTCTGCGCATCGATGGCGTGTTCGCCGGAGGCGATATCGGCACGCAGCGGTTCTCCCACCAGCAGCGCCAGCGCATTGCGGTCCTGCGCCACGCGCCGGGTCTGCTGCGCAATGTCCACTTCCGCCTCGCGCCAGGGAGTCTCGGATCGATGCAGATCCATCTCGCTCGACACGCCCGCGTCGAAGCGCATTTTCGTCAGGTCATATGACTTGCGCTGGCTGTCGCGCGTTTCGAGCGCCAGCCGCAGCAACTCGCGGTCAGCGATCAGCGTGAGCCAGGCGTTGGCGACTTCCGACACCAGCACCAGCTGCGCCGCAGTGCGCGTCTCCTCGAGCCGGAAGTAGTCCTCCAGCGCCGCGCGGCGCAGGCTGCGCACGCGGCCGAACAGATCGAGTTCAAAAGCCGACACGCCGAAACCAGCGGAATACGTGCGCGAAAGCTCACTCTGCCCGGTCTGCGACAAGCTCGCCGGCACGCGCGCGTTGGTCGACGAACCCTGCGCGTCGATGGCCGGCATGAGATCGGCGCGCTGGATGCGGTACTGCGCACGCGCCGCCTCGACGTTGAGCGTGGCGATGCGCAGGTCCCGGTTGTTAGCCAGTGCCCGCGCCAGCAGGTCCTGAAGTTCGGGGTCGGGAAAAAATTCTTTCCAGCCGATATCGCCCGCGGGCGGTGCTACGGGTACGGCGGTCGAGCCGACGTCGGTGTGCTCAAATTCCGCCGGCACCGGCGCCGCCGGCTGTTCATAACGAGGCGCCATCGTGCAGGCGCCGAGCGCCAGCGAGACAGCGAACGTGACTCCACGAAACCCTTCGCGAAAGGTCGGGCGCGCGCTCACGTGGCACCCGCGTAGGGTACGTCGGCCGGTGTTTCATCCACCTTCATGGTCACCGGCTTCACTTTGAAGTAACGCAGGATCACCACGAAGAATACCGGCACGAAAAACACCGCCAGGAACGTGGAAGCCAGCATGCCGCCGATCACACCCGTGCCCACCGCATGTTGCGCGCCGGAACCGGCGCCCGAGGAGATGGCGAGCGGCAAAACGCCGGCCATGAACGCGAGCGAGGTCATCAGGATCGGACGGACGCGTTGCCTGGTCGCGTGCATCACCGCTTCCACCAGGTCCATGCCGTGGTCGAAATTCTCCTTCGCGAATTCCACGATGAGGATCGCGCTCTTGGCAGCGAGTCCGATCGTGACCAGCAGGCCTACCTGGAAGTAGGCGTCATTCGTGAGTCCGCGCGCCAGCGTCGCGATGACGGCACCGAGCACGCCGAGCGGCACCACCAGCAGCACCGTCGCCGGGATCGACCAGCTCTCGTACAGCGCCGCAAGGCACAGGAACACGATCGCGAGCGACAGCGCGTACATCAGGGGCGCCTGGGAGCCGGACGCCTTCTCTTCGTACGACAGGCCGGTCCATTCCAGACCGATGCCCGCGGGTAGTTTGGCGACGAGCTCTTCCATGGCCTGCATCGCCTCGCCCGAACTTGTGCCCGGCGCCGGTCCACCCTGGATCTGATAGGCCGGCACGCCGTTGAAGCGCACGAGTTTCTGTGGTCCGTAGGTCCACTCGCCGCGGCCGAACGCCGAGAACGGAACCATGCCGCCGTTCTTGTTGCGCACGTACCAGCGATTGAGGTCATCCGGCTGCATGCGCGACTCGGGATTGCCCTGCACGTACACACGCTTGACTCGGCCGCGATCGATGAAGTCGTTGACATAGGTAGACGCCCAACCGGTCTGCAGCGTCGAGTTGATGTCCGCCACCGACACGCCGAGCGCGCTCGCCTTTTCACGATCGATGTCGAGCCTGAACTGCGGCGCGTCTTCGACCCCGTTCGGGCGCACGCCCGCCAGGCGCTTGTCCTGGGCGGCGGCCCCTAACAACTGATTGCGCGCCGCGAGAAACTGGGCGCGATCGAGCCCGCCACGGTTCTGCAGCATGAGATCAAAGCCGGCGGTATTGCCAAGCTCGAGCACGGCCGGCGGAGGAATCGCGAAGACATTGGCGTCCTTGATGCCGGCGAAATATTTGTTGGCGCGGGCGAGCACGGCCGAAACTGACAACTCGCTCTTCTTGCGATCATCCCAGTCGCGCAGCTTGATGAAGAGGAGGCCGGAATTCTGGCCCGGGCCCGCGAAATTGAAACCGTTGACGGTGAGTACGCCTTCGACCGCGTCCTTCTCGTGTTCGAGCAGATACTTCTGCGCCTGATCGAGCGCTGCCCAGGTACGCTCCTTGGAAGCGCCAGGAGGCGTCGTCACTTGTCCGTTGGCGAAGCCTGGATCCTCGGCAGGCAGGAACGACGACGGAATACGCGTGAACAGCAAGCCCATGACCACCACGATGGCAACGTACGCGAGCATTGAACGTCGCGGGCGCTTCAGCATTCCCGCGAGGCCGCGTTCATGACGCGCCCTGCCCGCGTCGAAAGTACGGTTGAACCAGCCGAACAAACCCTTGTGTTCCACGGGTCCGGACGGCGGCAGCGGCTTGAGGATCGTGGCGCACAGCGCGGGCGTGAGGATCAGTGCCACGAGCACCGAGAGGCTCATCGCCGACACCAGCGTGATGGAGAACTGGCGGTAGATGACGCCGATGGAGCCACTGAAGAACGCCATTGGCACGAATACCGCGCCCAGTACCAGCGCGATGGCGACCAGCGCGCCCGTGATCTGGTCCATGGATTTGCGGGTGGCCTCGCGCGGCGCGAGCCCCTCCTCGGCCATGACCCGTTCGACGTTTTCCACGACCACGATGGCGTCATCGACCAGCAGGCCGATGGAGAGCGCCATGCCGAACATCGTCAGCGTGTTGATCGAAAATCCGAACGCGGCGAGGACGCCGAATGTGCCCAGCAACACCACCGGAATGGCGATGGTAGGTATCAGCGTGGCTCGTGCGTTCTGCAGGAACAGGTACATGACCAGGAACACGAGCACCACCGCCTCGACGAGCGTCTTCACCACTTCGAGGATCGAGGTCCTGACGAACGGCGTCGTGTCGAGCGGATACCTCACCTCGAGACCGCGGGGGAAGAACGGCGACAGGCGATCTATCGTCGCGCGAATGGCGTTGACCGTATCGAGTGCGTTCTGCCCCGCCGCTAGCCGGATCGCAACGCCGGCCGCGGGCTTGCCGTTGTACTTGGTGTCTCGCGTGTAACTTTCCGAATTGAGCGCGACGCGCGCGACGTCGCCGATGCGCACCTGCGACCCGTCCGCATTGACGCGCAGCAGGATGTCGCGGAACTGTTCCGGCGCGGACATGCGCGTCGGCCCGATGATGCTCGCGCTGATCGCCTGTCCTGGGCTGGCTGGCAAGCCACCGATCGAACCCACGGAAACCTGCACGTTCTGCGCCCGGATCGCGGCGACCACGTCGCTGGTGGTGAGGCCGTAATTATTGAGCTTCGCCGGATCGAGCCAGATGCGCATCGCATACTGCGAACCGAACATCGTGACGTCGCCGACGCCCGACGTGCGATTCAGCGGATCGAGGATGTTCGTCGCGACGTAGTCGGTCAGGTCCTCGTTGTTCATGCTGCCATCGGCGGAGATGAAGCCCATCACCACGAGAAAGTTGCGCGCCGGTTTGTTCACGCGGATGCCGGCCTGCTGGACTTCCTGTGGCAGCAACGGCATGGCGGTCTGCAGCTTGTTCTGTACCTGAACCTGGGCCACGTCGGGCACCGTGCCCTGCGCAAACGTCAGCGTGATGACCGCGGAGCCGTCGGAGTTGGCCTCGGAGGTGATGTACGTAAGGTTGTCGATGCCGTTCAAGGCCTGCTCGATGACCTGGATCACCGTGTCCTGCACCGTCTGCGCGGAAGCGCCCGGGTAGTTCACGTTGATGCCGACCGACGGCGGAGCGATGGCCGGGTACTGCCGCACCGGCAGGTTCACCACCGAGACGGCGCCCGCGATCATGACGATGATCGCGATGACCCACGCGAAGATGGGCCTGTCGATGAAAAATCGGGACAGCATGACTACTCGTTTATGCCTGGGTTGATGCCTGGGTTGATGCCCGGGTTACCGCTTCGCGACTTCGGCGGCAGCGCTCGCGTGCGCGGCGGCGTCCATCTGCTCGGCCGCGGGCACTGCCTTCACGGGCGCGCCTGGCTTGACCTTCTGCAGACCATCGAGCACAACGCGCTCGCCCGCGGCGAGGCCTGCGGTGATCAGCCACTCGCCGTTGATGGCACGATCCGCGGTGACCACGCGCTCGCTCACCATGTCTTCCTTATCCACCACCAGGACGGTGGCCTCGCCCTTCGCGTTTCGCGAGACGCCGCGCTGCGGCACGAGCAGCGCCGCGGAGCGAGTGCCTCGCGTGAGCTGGGCGCGCACGAACATGCCGGGCAGCAGTTCGCGCTTCGGATTCGGGAAAACGGCTCGCAGCAGCACCGAGCCCGTGCTCGGATCCACCGACACCTCGGAGACCTTGAGGCGACCGCGTTCGGCGTACAACGTACCGTCTTCGAGCGTCAGGCCGACTTCGGCCTCGTTGTTGTCATTCTTCGTCAACTCGCCGCTCGCGACCTGGCGCTGCAGGCGCAACATCTCGGTGGAGGACTGCGTGATGTCCACGTAGATAGGGTCAAGCTGCTGCACGGTGGCGAGCGGGCTCTCCTGCGCGGAAGTGACCAGCGCGCCTTCGGTCACCAGTGCACGTCCGATTCGCCCGGTTATGGGCGACAGCACCTGCGTGTACACCACGTTGATGCGTGCGTTGGCAACCTGGGCACGCGCGGCGGCAACGTCGGCGTCGGCGCGCGCACGCGCGGCGATGGCGTCGTCGTTCTCCTGTTGGGACACGGCATTGGCCGCGATCAGCGGTGCATATCTTTCTTCGAGGAGCTTCGCGGTGACCGCCTGCGCTTCGGCGCGCTTGAGTGCCGCGGCAGCGGACTCGTACGCGGCGCGATAACTGCCGGCGTCGATCTGGAACAACTGCTCGCCCGCCTTGACTTCGCTGCCTTCGACGAACAGGCGCTTCTGCACGATGCCCGTGACCTGTGGCCGGACTTCGGCGACGCGGTACGCGGTGGTGCGGCCGGGCAGCTGGTCGGTGATCGCAATGGCGCGCGGTGCGAGCGTGATCACGCCCACTTCCGGCGGCGGCGGTGGTCCGCCCGCCTCTTTGCCGCAGGCCACGAGCATGACGGCCGCCACCAGCAGGCCGGCGGCTCCGCAGGCGCTATTTCTGTTCAGCATCGCGCGCTCCATTCGCCAGCATTCGGCCCAACAAGTCGTTGAGCAGGGCGAGTTCTTCTTTCTTGAATCCATCGAGATGTACGTGCATTCCTTCGACCACGATCGGCCAGATCTTCGAAGCGGCCTTCTTTCCCTTGGGCGTGAGGTGCAGGTTGACCACGCGCCGGTCGAGTTCGCTGCGTTCGCGGCGCAGCAGTTCCTTCTCCTCGAGCCGGTCGAGCATCCGCGTCATCGAGGCGACGCCCATCTGGCTCACCCGCGCCAATCCCGCGACCGTGTCCGCACGTTTGAGCCACAACATGAGCACGGGTTCCCACTGCATGCCGGTGAGTTCGAGCGGCTGCATGTGCAGGTCCACGCGACGGATCAGCGAGCTCCAGACGAACTTGAGCTGCCGGCAGATCATGCGATGCACGTCGTCTTCGGCCGGGGGTACCGGGTCGGTATTGTCGCGTATGCGTCGGGCGGTGGCGCTCATGGGTTTTCGGTCGATTGGCCAGGGAGGCGCGTAGCTTTCAGTGGCCTTGCAATAGTTGTCAAGGCAAATATTGCAGGGGCAATCTGTCGACGAAAGTCGTATGTGCGCCGCGGTCAGACCCTGAGGTGTAACAAAAGGCGCTACAAGCTGGCTGATACGCAAGGGGATTTCCGTCAGACGACGCCGCGCCCGCCTCCGGCATGCAAAAGCACCGCTTAACCGTGCGATAGAAATCCGCGTGAAGTGTCTCTGGCTTAGAGGATGCCCGTCGCCGATCATCCGTATCCCCACAGGCCAGCAACGCAAACGGGAGCATCCGGATGACGCGTCGTGAAATTTCCATTCTCGCCCTCGGTCTGACGGCCGGCGCCATCGCCACGGTATTCGCAGCGGAAAGCGCAAGGCCTGCCCCGCTCGCCTCGGGCGTATATGCCTGGGCATCGCTGCCCGTGGAGAAAACCGCGAGCGGCGAACGCCGCGCGGTCTTCGATTCCACCACCGCCACGGTCGATCGCCTCGAGACGCACATCACCACGATCGATGAGGGATCGGCTTCGCATGCAGCCCATCGTCACCCGGATGAAGAACTGATCTTCGTTCGCGAAGGTGTGGTCGAAGCGACCATCAACGGCACGACTCAGCTGGCGCCCGCCGGCTCGATCATCTTCTATGCCTCGAATGATCTGCACGGCATGCGCAATGCCGGCAAAGGCCAGGCGAGTTACTTCGTACTGCGCTGGACCTCGCCCGGGAAGGAAGGCCCCAAACCCGGCGGTTCACGTTGAGCCAGGCGGCGGCTGACCAGGCGGCGCCGGGACTCGACCGTCGCATGCTGCTGTTGATGTGCGCGGCGGCGGCGGTGCTCATGGTCACCATGGGCATGCGTCAGTCGCTCGGGCTGTACATCGCGCCGATCATCGAGAGCACGCATGTCGGTTATGCGGCCATGAGCTTCGCGCTGGCGGTGGGCCAGCTCATGTGGGGCGTCGCGCAGCCGGTGTTCGGCGCGCTGGCGGATCGCCATGGCTCGCGACCGGTGCTCATCGCGGGCGCGCTGTTGTTAGCCGGCGGTACGGCGCTGACGCCGTTCGCCGGCAATGAATTCGCATTGCTGCTCACCATCGGCGTGCTCACGGCAGCCGGTGCCGGCGCGGGCAGCTTTTCGGTGCTCATCGGCGTCGTGGCGCAGCGCGTGCCGGCCGCCAAGCGCTCGTTTGCGTCCGGTTTCGTCAACGCGGGCGGCAGCCTCGGGCAGTTCGTGTTCGCGCCGCTCAACCAGTTGCTCATCGCGACCTTCGGCTGGATGGTGGCGATGTGGACCATGGCGGTCGCCGCGCTGGCCACCATCCCCATCGCCGGTCCCTTGCTCGTACGGCGTGGCGCCGGCGAGGCGCGCGGCGCCGCGAACGTGGGCGGCGTTGCGCCGAGCGCGCTCAGTCTGCGCGAGCAACTCGCGATCGCCTCGCGCGACCGCAGCTACTGGTGCCTCCATGCGGGATTCTTCACCTGCGGCTTTCACATTTCGTTTCTCGTCACCCACCTGCCCGGTGAAGTGAAGCTCTGCAGCCTCCCCGCCTCCGTGGCCGCGGGCTCGCTCGCCATCATCGGCCTCGCGAATGTGGCCGGCAGCCTCACGGCGGGTTGGGCCGGTGGCGTCATGCGCATGAAGCTGCTGCTGTTCGCCATGTATTTCAGCCGCGCCGTCGCCGTGGCCGTGTACCTGGCTGCGCCCAAGACCGCGGTCACGTTCTACCTGTTCGCCGCCGTGCTGGGTTTCACCTGGCTTGCCACCGTGCCGCCGACGGCCGGGCTCATCGGCAAGTTGTTTGGCGTGCGTTATCTCGCGACCTTGTTCGGCCTCGCGACGTTCACCCACCAGATCGGCGGGTTCTTCGGCGCGTGGCTCGGCGGCAAGGCGCTGACCGCCTTCGGTGACTTTTCGTGGATGTGGTACGCGGACATCGCGCTGGCGCTCGCCGCAGCGTTCATCAACCTGCCCATCCGCGAAGCGAAGTTGAACCCCGTGCCCGCCCCGGCCTGAAATGGGGTCAGGCACCGTTTGCTAGAAAACGGTGCCTGGCACCGATTCCTAGGAAACGGTGCCTGACCCCTTTATCAATCCATCCATCGGTCGCGCGGCGGCGCTGTTGGGGAACACGTGGGTGTCGAGCGCATCTGCAGGCACATCGAGGTGGTCGCGCAGCACGCCTTTCATGACGGTGCGCAAGTCTCGCGTTGGCTTGAGATCACGAGCCTCGAGGAGGTTCGCTCGCGCCAGGCCCGGCCAGTCGGCCAGCACGCGGCCGCCGGCGACGGCGCCGCCTAACAGGAACGCCGCAGCGCCCGTTCCATGGTCCGTTCCGCGCGTGCCATTGATTGCGGCCGTTCGGCCGAACTCGGTCGCGACGAGCACCACGGTGTTGCGCCACACCGGTCCGAGCGACTCCTTCAATGCCGCCAATGCGGCATCGAGGCCCCGCAGCCGCAGCGCCAGCTGACCTTGCGCGCCGCCCTCGTTGGCATGTGTATCCCAGCCCGTGGTGTCGAACATGGCCACGCGAGGACCATCGTCGCGCTTGAGAAATCCGGCCGCGGCGCGCGCCGTCTCCGCGTAACGCGCGCCGTAGTTGCGCTTTTCTTTCGCGTCGCGCGCCACGACATCGTTTTTCATTTGCGCATCGAGTTCCGGCTCCGCCTGCGCGGCCGCCTGCGCTTCATTGGCGATGGCATCGCTTTCCAGCGCGTCCGCGAGGCGCTGCGACAGCAGCGGATCGCGCGCATACAGATCCGCGACTCGCGCCAGCGTGCCCTCATCGAGCGTCGCAATTTTCGTCGGCGACCAGGACGCCACCTCGGCAGGTCCACGCATCGCGAGCGGCACATTGGCGCCGAGCGCCACGCCGGCTTCGCGCGATTTGCCCGCCGGCAACGCGGTCAAAGCGCGATTCATCCAGCCGCTCGTCGAACCATGCGGACGCAGGTCACCGCTCTCGAGCACGTTCTGCGCGTCGAAATGCGATCGCTCGCGATACGGCGTGGCCACGGCATGCAGCACCGCGAGTTCCTTCGCGGCGTAGCTGCGATGCAAGAACTCGAGCGCAGGATGCAGCGCGAATGGACCCTCGAGCGGCAATGCCGCCCCCTCGCCCGACTTCGCGAGCGCGATCTGTCCGCGCAAGCCGGCATAGTCGGAGTCGCCCACCGGGGGCACGGCCGACAAGCCGTCGAGCGCGCCTCGCAGCAGCACGAATACGAAGCGGGCTTCGGTGGGCGCGCTGGCGAACGCGAGACGCGACGCCATCAGCGTACTGGCGCCGGCAAACAGCGAGGTTTCGAGGAAGGCGCGTCGCGACAGGGGGTTCTTCATGTGCTTCTCCGGCGACTCAGCGCCGCATGAACTCCGGGCTGGCCATGAGCAGCGTCAACGCCTGCGCGCCGCTCTCGGCGCGCGCGATGGCCTTCGCCGTGTCATCGGTGAGCGTGGCTCCTAACAACTGGGGCGCCAGGTCGCGTGCGTTGCGCGCGTCGCCCATGCGCTGTGCGACCACATCGGCCCAGGCAATACGTTTGAGCAACGCCGACGAGCCATCCCAGTCCGCGCTCGCATCCGGCCAGCCAGCGGGCGAACCCGGGCTGAGACTGCGCTGGCCAAGCGCTTCGAAGGGCTGCAACGCGCGGCGTTTCTCACGCAGCGGGATGCCGAGCGCGCGATATGAGGAATAGATGTAGTCAGCCGGTGTCTTGAACTTCGCGAGCGGCTGTTCCCAGGCCTCCGGGGATTCGACCAGGGCCTGGTAGACCGTGGGCAGATGCGCCTTCGAATCGAGCCAGGCGCGAGTGATGCGATCGACGGCCGCCTTTGGCGGAACGTCGGCGATGAAATGCCGTGCGAGCTTGGTCGATATGTGCCGTGCCGTTTCGCGCCGCTGGGCGAGATCGCGCAACATGGATTCGCCCTGCCGCACGCCATCGTCGCCGTAACCCTTGCCCAACAATTTCTTCGCGCCGGGTTCGTGGAAGACTTCGCGGAACAGGAATTCGCCGGGCGTGCCGTTGTCGACACCGAGTTTCGCGAGCCTGCGGCCGTTATCCTGGCCGCCGATCGACCATCCGGAAATCGCCTGCGCGAACGTGGTCACGTCCGCCTGCGTGTAGCCACCGTCCACTCCCAGCGTGTGCAGCTCGAGGATTTCACGCGCCAGATTTTCGTTGATGCCCACCTTCCGGCCATTGCCCCGTTTGCCGACGAAACGCGCCGCCTTCGAGTTCGGACCGATCGAAGTCTGGTTGTCCAGATACAGCAGCATGGCCGGATGCTTCTCGACGGCTAACAACAGGTCGGTGAAGTGACCCGCGACATGCGGCCGGATGGCTTCCCGTTCCATGGCGCCTGCGAGACCCAGGACCACGTTCTTGTCCACGGACACCGCGAAATGATTGGTCCAGAACTGGGTCAGGCGCTCGAGGAACGGCCGCTCGGTGGCCACCGAGTGAGCAAAGCGCGCATGGACCTCGTCGATGTACACCGGGCGATAGATCGCGGGCAGCTTGAGCGCCGCCGCCACCTTTTCCTGTTCATCGCTGGCTTCCTTCTTGTTCTTGCGCAGCTCGATGACTTTCGCGAGGGTCTCGGCAGAAGGCTTCAGGCCTTCGCCTTTGAGGACGGGTGGCGCGCCCTTGAGCTGGCGAAGCAGCCAGCCGGCGGCATCCACGCCGATGCCGGGCAATTCTCCGGGCCGGGCACCGAGCCCGAAGCGGTTGGCGGCAATCGCCGCGGCGGAAGGTTTTTGCGTCTCAGACATGGGCTTATTTCCCGCTCAACGCACTCGTCTCCTTTCGGTTGACACGCAGCAGGCCGTCGACCCAGCGGGCCAGTTGCGG
>DASQJS010000129.1:0-14886 GCA_035630995.1 Steroidobacteraceae bacterium
TCAGAAGCAGCTGTATCGCGCCGAACGGCCCACCACGACCTACGGGTACTACGGCGGCGCGCCGGGCAACATGATCCTCGAGGGCTTTCTGCAGTGCGGGTCCGGACCGATGGATGGCGCGCCCACGCCTGCGTCAGCACCCGCGCCCGCACCCGCGCAGGCGTCAGGCCAGTAGCTGGTCGGCGCGGCCGCCTATCCAGCTGCGCAGGACGGTGAGCTCCTCGTCGACGAGCACCAGGTCCGCGCGCTGACCGGGCGCGATGCGGCCCATCCGGCCGCCCAACTTCAGGAACTCGGCCGGATACGCGCTCGCCATGCGCAGCGCATCGCTCAGCGGAACGCCGAGCTGGTTCACCGTGTTGCGGACGGCGCTGGCCATGTCGAGATGCGCACCCGCCAGCCGCCCTTCGTCGTCGACGATCTTGTCGCCGTCGACCGTGATCAGCCGGCCCTGGATCCGGAACTCTTTCACATCCGCGCCCACACTGGGCATGGCGTCGCTCACCAGCATGAAGCGGTCGTGCCGTTTGGCGCGCAGCGCAATCTTCAGCACTTCCGCATGGACGTGATAACCATCGACGATCAGTCCCAGCCAGCTGTCCGGGTGTGCCAGCGCCGCGCCCACGGCGCCGGGTTCCCGGTTTCCGAGTTGCGACATGGCGTTGAACAAGTGCGTGAAGCCGCGCACGCCTGCTTCGAGCGCCGGCTGCAGCTCATCGTAAGTGGCGTTGGTGTGCCCGGCCGACACGATGACTCCGGCGTCCGTCAGTGCGCGGATGATCGCGGGCGTCGTGCGTTCGGGCGCCAGCGTGACCATGGTGACGCCTCCGTGCGGCGTCGCCAGCAGCCGCATTGCGTCCTCATCGAGCACGCGCAGCTTGCTGGCATCGTGCACGCCGCGGCGTTCGTTGCTGAGGAATGGCCCTTCGATGTGGATGCCGAGCACGCCGGGCACGCCGCGCGCAATGGCCTCGCGCACCGCGAGGATGGCCTGCTCCACGACGTGCAGATCGTCGCTGATCAGCGTCGGCAGAAATCCCGTGGTGCCGAACCGGCGATGCGCCCGGCCGATCGTGGCGATGGACTCGACGCTCGGATTGCCGTTGAACAACACGCCGCCGCCGCCGTTCACCTGCGTGTCGATGAACCCCGGCGCCAGAAGGTGCCCGTCGAGGTCGATAGTCTGATCCGCGCCGACGACCTCGCGTGCGCCGCTGATGGCTTCGATATGCCCGTCGCGCACCAGCAGGCAACGCCCGCTCTCGATGCCGGCTTCGGTCAAGATCTTTCCGTTCCGGAAGGCCAGCAGCATCAGACGGTCTCGGTGATCTTGTTGAGATGCGGCGGACGGTCGGGATCGAAACCGCGCGCCAGCGCCAGCGTGTCGACCATGGCGTAAAACGACTGAATGGCGAGCAACGGTTCGATCACCGGGTTGGCTTCGATCGTGGGCAGCGACACGGCACCGCGCGCCTCGGCTCCGGCCAGCAACACGCGCGCGCCGCGCGCGGCGAACTCGGCGGCGAGCTCCTCGATGCCAGCGCGAGTGTCGTCACGCTGCGTGAACATGAGCACGGGAAATTTCGCGCGCACCAGCGCCATGGGTCCGTGTTTGACTTCGGCGGAGCTGAAGGCCTCGGCATGCAGCCCGCAGGTTTCCTTGAGCTTGAGCGCTGCTTCCTGCGCAACGCCCAGGCCATAACCGCGGGCGACGACGAACAGGTTCACCGCGCCGCGCAGGGCATCCACCGCTGGCGCCCAATCGCACTTCCACGCGCGCTGCAGCAGCTCGGGGAGCTGGGGCAATGCCGCCAGCAACTTTCGATCCTCGGTCCAGTGGGCGAGCAGCTGCGCGATGCAGCTGAGCGAAGCGATATAAGACTTGGTCGCCGCCACGCTGGCTTCGGGCCCGGCGTGCAGCGGGATCGCGACATCCACGATACGCATGAGCGGGGATTCCGGTGAATTGCACAACGCGACGGTGAGCGCGCCGCCTTCGCGCGCGTTGCGCGTGGCGGTGAGCAGGTCCGGACTCATGCCGGACTGCGAAATGGCGATGAACAACACGCCGTCGAGATCCGCCTGCGATTCGTAGATCGAGCTCACCGAAGGCGCGGCCGACGAGGTGAGCACGTGCGTGTGCGACTCGATGAGGTACTTCGCGTAGGTCGCGGCGTGATCGGAGCTGCCGCGCGCACAGGTCACCACCGCGCGCGGCGGGTTCTTGCGCAGCCGGGCCCCGAGTGCCAGCAGCAGCGGCTCGTTGTGCGTGAGCTGCGCGCCCACCACTTGCGGCGCAGACGCCGCCTCCTGGTACATCCGCGTCTGGGCGATCACGATGATGCGCTGAGCTCCGCCACGAAGTCGTAGATGTCGCCACGGTAGTAAGACTGCGAAAACTCCACCGCGCGCCCGTCCTTGAGATAACCGACACGCGCCACCAGCAAGCCCGCGTCGCGTTCCTGCGCCTTGAGCAGCTTGGCCTGCTCGGCCGTCAGCAACACGGCGCGCAGCCGCTGCAGCGCACGCACGGGGCGATTGCCTTTCTGTTCCAGGGCCTCGTACAGCGAGGATTCCACGGCTTCGAGCGAAGGCAGGCAGTCGCGCAACACCGTCGCGTATTCCAGCGCCATGGGTGCATCGTCGGCATAACGAATGCGACTGAAGCGATAGACCGCCGTGCCGGGACTCGAGCGCAGCGTCAGGGACTCTTCGGGTGTGACCGTGCCCTCGGCACGACTCAGCCACACGCTGCGCGGCTCGCGCCCGCGTGCCCGCATGTCTTCGGAGAACGAAGTCAGCTTCGCGAAATTCTTCTCGACGCGATTGCTGACGAACGTGCCCGAACCTTGCTTGCGCGTGAGCAGCCCTTCCTCGACGAGTTCTTCGATGGCTTTGCGCACGGTGATGCGCGACACCGAAAGCATGTCGGCGAGATCGCGCTCCGGCGGCAAAGCATCGTCGGGCCCGATGACCCCGTTCTCGATCGCTTCGCGCAGCGCGCGTTGCAGTTGCTGATAGAGCGGCTGTGAGCTCGATTCATCGAGCTTCGGTAATACCTGAGAAAGTGTAGGCAAGACTTTTACCCCCTGATCCTGGTGGAACCATGCCATTCAGATAGAACCAATGCAATACCAATATGAACCTCTGTGACGCATGAGACCCATATAACGCACTGTTTTTCAGAAAAAAACCTGCTGATCCGGGCATTGCAGACAAGAAACTGGTTTCTCTGAGACGATTGGTACTATATTGGACCCATATTGGTCTGTATGAAAACCGAACTGCCAAACCGATTCATGAGCACCACAAGTCTGACCTTGAGGGCCAATGCCACGCCGCCGGCCACCGCGAAACACGTGGCAAGAAAATCGGGCGCGGAAATTGAAACCGTCGTAGTCCCCGGTACCCACCCCAGTCTCGAGTCCCAGACCGTTATTGATGTTCTCACTGCGTACAAGAACGTGGCCGAAGCCTTGCAGCGTGTTAGTGGCGCGAGCATCTCACGCGAGTTCGGCGCGGGCGAGCGCGCTTCGATCTGCGGTACGGCGCCGCGCATCTCGGGTTGCTTGAGCGCGTTTATCAGGCAGGATTCAGTTTCTTTGATTTGACTCGGATTCCGGGGACAGGCAGGCAATGAACAAGAACCAGGTTTCGTATTTGGCGCTCAGCGTCGTGTTCGGATTGGCGGCGGGCTGCGGCTCGCCCGACGCAACACCGGCGAAGCCTGTACAGCTCGACGCGCCGCATCTGGGGCTGATACCCACGCCCGCCCACAGCAACGGGGCAGTTGGAACCTTCCGCGTCGCGGCGACCACCGATGTCCTTTTCTCGGGTGGCGACGGTGCGTCTGATGTCGCCCAGTACTTCGTCGAGCTCATCAAGGAGCAGCGGCCGGATCTGGCGTTTCGCAAGCCTCGAGAGGACACGCCTTCGTCCGGCAGCATCGCCTTCGTGCTGGCCGCCGACGAGAAAAGTCAGGGTGCGGAAGGTTATTCGCTCGCGGTGACTCCCAAGGGCGTCACCATCACGGCGCGCACGCCGGCGGGCCTCTTTTATGGGGCAGTCACGCTGTGGCAGCTCATCACGGCGGAAGCCATGCAGGGCCTGTCCGTTGACATACCCGCGCTCCGGATCACCGACGCGCCACGCTTCGCGTGGCGCGGAGTCATGGTCGATTCCGCGCGGCACTTCCAGTCGCCCGAATACATCAAGCAGTTCATCGACTGGATGGCACTGCACAAGCTCAACGTCCTGCACTGGCATCTGGTCGACGACCAGGGCTGGCGTCTCGAGATCAAAAAGTATCCCCGCCTTACTTCTATTGGCGCATGGCGCGTGCCGGCTGGACAGGCTCCGCTCACCGACATCGACACGGCCACCGGCAAGCCGCGGCAATACGGCGGCTTCTACACGCAGGACCAGGTGCGCGACATCGTGGCGCACGCCGCGAAGCGGCACATCACCGTCGTACCCGAGATCGAGATGCCGGGACACGCGAGTGCTGCCGTGGTCGCGTATCCCGAGCTCGGGGTCACTAACAAGCCTCCGAAGGCCGTGCCCGAGGAGTGGGGCATTTTCCCGACGCTGTTCAACATCGACGACTCCACGTTCACGTTCCTGGAAAACGTGCTCGCCGAAACCATCGAGCTCTTTCCGAGTGAGTACATCCACGTCGGTGGCGATGAGGCGCTGAAAGACGAGTGGCACGCTTCACCGAAGATCCAGGCGCGCATGAAAGAGCTTGGGATCAAGGATGAACATGCGCTGCAGAGCTACTTCATCCAGCGCATCGGCAAGTACATCGACTCGAAGGGGCGCAAGCTCATCGGCTGGGATGAAATTCTCGAAGGCGGTCTCGCACCCAACGCCACCGTCATGTCGTGGCGTGGCATCGAAGGCGCCATCGCCGCCGCGAAGGCGGGCCATGACACCGTACTGTCGCCCGCGCCCGATCTGTATTTCGATCACTGGCAAAGTCCCGGTGACACTTCTCCCGGCCGCAGCAACACGCTGTCGCTCAAGGACGTATACCTGTTCAATCCTCTGCCCGCGGCCATCCAGCCCGAGCAGCGCAAACACGTGTTGGGATTGCAGGCCAACCTCTGGGCGGAGTTCATGCGCTCCGAAGCGCGCGTGACCTACCAGGCCTATCCGCGCGTGGCGGCGCTTGCCGAAGTGGCATGGTCGCCTCCGGAGCAAATCAACTGGGACAACTTCCAGAAGCGCCTCGAACCGCAACTTCGCCGCTACGCCACGCTCGGCATCGGCTACGCGCGCGAAACGCCGGTGGTGCCCGGACCGCGCCGACGCGTGAGCCACGATCTCGAGCAGTGTGGCGGTGGTTACCTGCTGTCGCTCGAAGACGATGCACCGCTCCAGGGGGAGCGCGCCGTGTTCCTCGTGAACATCACCGATCCCTGCTGGATCTGGAAGGGCGTGGATCTGTCGCAGGTGAAGGCGATTCGCGCCACGGTAGGCCAGATTCCTTTCAACTTCCAGATCGGCGCGGATGCCAAAAAGATTCCGCTGCACAAGCCCGCGACGAAATCCGGCGAGCTGGAAATCCGACTCGATGACTGCAAGGGCAAAGTGGTGGCGAGCGCTTCGCTCGAACCGGCCGTGTCCAATGTCGGCCTCACACCGTTGCCGCCCATCGAAATGCCCTCGCAGGAGGGGCAGCACGACATCTGCTTCACGTTCACGCGAGCCAAGGTCGATCCCATCTGGGCCATCGGCAGTCTCGAGCTCATTGGTTATTGACGATGCCGCTGATCATCCGCGCCCCATTTGCCGGTTGGTGCGCGCCGCTTTCGGAAATTCCCGATGCCGCCTTCGCGCAAGGCTTGCTGGGCGATGGCGTGGGGCTCGATCCCACCGGCAATGAGCTGCGTTCGCCCTGCGACGGAGAGGTCATCTCGGTCGCCGCTTCGCGCCACGCGCTCGCACTGCGGACCGCCGCCGGCGCGGAAATTCTCGTGCACGTGGGGGTCGACACCGTGGGACTGGCGGGCGAGGGATTCAACGTGCACGTGCGCAAGGGTGACCGCGTGCATGCCGGCGACCTGTTGATCACCTTCGATCTCGATCTGCTGGCACGCAAGGCGCCCAGTCTCATGACACCGGTCATCGTCACCAATGCGGACCGCTTCCGCATCGCGCAGGCGAATACGCGGCGGAAGGTTGCCAGCGGCGATGCGCTGTTCGAAATCGAACAGTTCGCGGCCGGGGAATCGGGCGACACGGGGGAGCCCGCGGTGTCCGGCGCAGTCGTGGTCAGCGAATCCGTCGTTGTGGATCACGCCCACGGCATCCACGCGCGGCCGGCAGCGCAGATCGCGCGCATCGCCAAGGGGCTGCCCTTTGAAATCGAATTGCGCGCCCGCGGTCGCGGCGCGCGCGCCCGCAGCACCGTGGCGCTGATGTCCCTCGGGATCCGGGGCGGTGACGAAGTCGTCATCGTCGGCTTCGAGCCGGCGGCCGCCGTCGGAATCGCGGCGATCGTCAAGGCGATTCGCCAGCTCGAACGCGTCGCGCCGTCTGCGGCGGTCGCACCGGTGGCGGCCGCGCCGGTCGGCGATACCTCGCAACTGCGCGGCGTCATCGCCAGCCCGGGGCTTGGCGTAGGCACGGCGTTCTATCTACACGCAGCGGAACTTCCGGTCACTGAAGCCGGCCGCGGCGTGCAGCAGGAAAGCACCGATTTCGAACGTGCCCGCGACGCGGTTCGCGCGCGCTTGTCACGGCTCGCGACCACCGCTGCGCCGACGTTGCGCGAAATCATGTCCGCGCACCTCGAACTGCTCGATGACCCCGATCTCGTCGATGGCGCGCGCGCAGCCATCGCCGGCGGCAAGAGCGCGGGATTCGCCTGGCGGGAGAGTCTGCACGTCAGCGCGCGGGCCCTGAGCGCCACGGGCGATGCGCGCCTGGCCGAAAGAGTCGACGACCTGCGCGACCTGGAAAGGCAGTTGTTGCTCGCGCTCGATGGAGCGCAGGCCCCGAGCTTCGTGATTCCGCCCGAGGGCATCCTGCTCGCGCGCGATCTGACGCCCTCGCAGCTCGTCGATATCGATGCATCGAAGCTCGCGGGCATCGCGCTGGCCGCGGGCGGTCCCACCTCGCACGTTGCGATTCTCGCCGCGACTCTCGGCGTTCCCATGTTGGTGGCCATGGGCCCATCCCTGCTGGAGGTCTCGTCGGGCAGCAAGGTCATCCTCGATGCCGATGCGGGCATCATGCGCGCCGATCCGGATGCGCAGACGCTGGCGGAAACACGGCGACGGCTCGAACGCGGCCGCGCGTTGCGCGAGCAGCAGACCGCCGCCGCGCAGGTGGATTGCCATCTCGCGAGTGGTGAGCGCATCGAAGTGTTCGCCAATCTCACCGGCTCGGAAGCGGATGCCACGCTTGCCGCGGCCCAGGGCGCCGAAGGCTGCGGCCTCCTGCGCACGGAATTCCTGTTCCTCGAGCGCGAGACCGCGCCTGACGAAGAGGAGCAACTGCGCTGCTACAGCCAGGTGGCGCGGATTCTCGGAACCCGGCCATTGATCATCCGCACGCTCGACATCGGCGGCGACAAGCCCATTCCATATCTGCCGCTGCCGCCGGAAGACAACCCGGCGCTGGGATTGCGCGGTGTGCGCACCAGCCTGTGGCGTCCGGATCTTCTCGAGGTGCAGCTGCGCGCGATGCTGCGCGTGCAGCCCGCGGGAGTGGTGCGCATCCTGCTGCCGATGATCACCGACGTCGCGGAGATTCGCGCCGTGCGGCGGTTGTTGGACGAGGCCTGCGCCAGGCTCGAGGTGTCGCCGCCTGTGCTCGGCGCCATGATCGAAACGCCGGCCGCGGCCGTGCTCGCCGATGCCATTGCGCGCGAAGTCGACTTTCTGTCGATCGGCACCAACGATCTCGCGCAGTACACGCTGGCGATGGATCGCGGTCACGCCGAGCTGGCCGCGCGCATCGACGGGGTTCATCCGGCGGTCCTGCGCATGATCGACATCACCTGCAGGGGAGCGGCCGCGTCCGGCAAGCCGGTGGCCGTGTGCGGCGGGCTCGCCGCGGATCCGTCGGCGGTTCCGGTCTTGCTGGGCCTTGGCGTGAGCGAATTGTCAGTGGTGCCCACGCTGATTCCGCAGCTCAAGGCGCAAGTTCGCGCGCTGACGCTCGAAGCCTGCCGGGCGACCGCGGCCCGCGCACTGGCGCTGGAAAGCGCTGCGCAGGTGCGTGCGTTATGAACAAGATCATCGGAAAGCTGCAACCCATCGGCCGCGCGCTCATGTTGCCGATCGCGGTGTTGCCGGTGGCGGCGCTGCTGCTTCGGCTGGGGCAGCCTGACCTGCTCGACGTGCCGGCGATCGCCGCCGCGGGCGACGCCATCTTCTCGAACCTGGGGTTGCTGTTTGCCATCGGTGTCGCCGTGGGTCTCGCACGGGAGAATCACGGCGCGGCCGGACTCGCCGCAGTGGTGGGTTACCTGGTGGCCACGCAGGGCGCCAAGGTGCTCATCGATGTGCCGCCGGAAGTCACCGCCGGCATTCCCGATCAGCTGAAAGACATGGCGGCAGCGGCCTTCCGCGCGAAGGAGCTGTCCAAGCTCAGCGTGCCCGTGGGCCTGTTGTCCGGACTCATCGCAGGCTGGGCCTACAACCGCTTCAGCGACATCCGCCTGCCTAGCTACCTGGCGTTCTTCGGCGGCCGCCGCTTCGTGCCCATCGTCAGCGGATTCGCGGGGCTCGGGCTGGCGCTGGCTTTCGGTTTCGGCTGGCAGTGGCTCGAGAGCGGCATGGACGCAACCAGCCAGGCGGTGCTCGGTTCCGAATCCGTCGGGCTCTTCACCTACGGCGTATTGAACCGCGTGCTCATCGTCACCGGGCTGCACCACATCATCAACAACATCGCGTGGTTCCTGTTAGGCGACTACCAGGGCGTCACCGGTGACCTGAAGCGTTTCTTCGCCGGCGACCCGTCGGCCGGCGCATTCATGTCGGGATTCTTCCCGGTGATGATGTTCGGGCTGCCGGGCGCCTGCCTCGCCATGTATCGCACCGCGACTCCCGCGCGGCGCGCCGCCGCCGGCGGCCTGCTGCTCTCGATGGCGCTCACGTCGTTCCTGACCGGCGTCACCGAGCCCATCGAGTTCGCGTTCATGTTCCTGGCGCCGGTGCTGTACGTCATTCACGCGGTGCTCACCGGCATCGCCATGGTTCTGATGCACGCGCTCGATGTGCACCTGGGTTTCGGTTTCTCGGCTGGGCTATTCGACTACGTGCTCAACTATTCGCTGGCGACCCGCCCGCTGATGCTCATTCCCGTCGGTCTGGGCTATTTCGCGCTGTATTACTTCCTGTTCCGTTACTGCATCGAGCGTTTCAATCTGAAGACGCTGGGCCGCGAAGCCGATGGTGCTGCGGTAGCCACCGTTGCCGCCGGATCGGAGACCGGACCCGCCGCCGGCTGGATTCGCGGCCTCGGACAGGCGGCCAATCTGCGCAGCGTCGAGGCTTGCACGACGCGCCTGCGACTGGTGTTGAACGATCCGAGCCTGATCGACGAGGCCGCGCTGACGGCGCTGGGCTCCCGCGGCGTGCTGCGAATCGGTGACGGCGCCGTGCAGGTGGTCGTGGGCCCCATCGCCGATCAGCTCGCCTCCGAAATCCGCGCGCAATGGCGCGCGCCGACGCCTGCGGTGTCCGCACCCGCACCAGTGCCATCTCCCGCGCCGGCACTCGCGGCGGCGCCGGATCGATCGATACTGGCGGGAGTCCTCGCCGCGCTCGGCGGCCGCGGCAACATCACCGGTATGCATGCCAATTCGACGCGCCTGGTCATCTCGGTGCGTGATCCGGCAGCCGTGGACGAATCCGCGCTCGGGCGCCTGGCCAATGCCATCGCCCGGCCGGCGCCGGCCAGCCTGCATCTCATCGTCGGGCCGGAAGCGCGAAGCTGGCTCGCGGTCATGGAAACCCTGACGAGCTGAAAAAGGGGTCCGGGCGAGCCTCGGATGCGCCGAGCCGACCGGAAATGCCGGTTCGCCGTGACAACTCACACTTTCAAACGAATCAGCGGCTTACTAAACTGCCGCCCTTCTGAGAAGGGAATTGCGGGCCGATCCGGCGGCTGACGCATGAATTCCCAACCGAAACAACACATTTATGTCTGGGGCGGAGTGCAACCCAAAAGGTCGCTCACACGTCGTATGTCGGGGCCCCCGAAGGAATATCGCGTGATCAAAAGAAACAGAACTCTCCGCCAGCTGGGACTGGTGGTCTCCGTCATTTCGCTGCTCGGCCTCGCCGGTTGCGGCAAAGGTGCTGCCGGCGACAAGCCGGAAAAAGAAGCGACCGCCAAAATGCTGATCGCACCCGAGGACGTGGTCACGGTCAGCACCAATGCGCTGGCGTCCGGACCTTCCATCACCGGATCCATCGAGCCCGAACGGCGCGCGGACATGCGCGCGGAAGTTTCGGCCGTGGTTCTGGCGGTGCTCAAGGAAAACGGCGACCCGGTGAAGCGGGGCGATCTCATCGTGCGACTCGACCAGACGTCGATCCGCGACAGCCTGACCGCAGCCGAAGCTTCGGCGCGCGCCGCCGACCAGGCGTATGAACAGGCCGAAAGGCAGTTCCAGCGCATGACCACGCTGCAAAAGACTGGCGTGGTGTCCACCCAGCAGGTCGAAGACGTGGAGATCCGCCGCAATACCGCGCAGAGCGATCGGGCCTCGGCCCGCACGCGCATGGTCACCGCCCGCCAGCAGCTCGAACGCACCGAAGTGCGCGCGCCTTTCGACGGCATCGTCAGCGACCGCAAGGTGTCGGCGGGCGACACGGCCGCCATCGGTAAGGAACTGGTCAAGGTCATCGATCCGACCAGCCTGCGTTTCGAAGGACTGGTGTCGGCCGACAGCATCGGCCAGGTGAAAGCCGGTCAGCACGTGTGGTTCAAGATCCACGGCTTTTCGACGGATGAATTCACGGGCGTGATCACGCGCGTCAATCCGGCCGCCAACGTGACCACTCGCCAGGTCGAAGTTCTCGTGGCCTTCGACGATGCGAAGAAACAGCCGAACGTGGCCGGTCTCTACGCCGAGGGACACGTCGAAACTCAAAGCAGCGCGACACTGAGTCTTCCCAGCGCATCCATCGTCAAGGAAGGCGACAGCGCGTTTGCGTGGCGCGTCAACGGTGCGAAACTGCAGAAGGTGGCGCTGACCCTGGGTGATCGTGACGCGCGCACCGGTGCATTCGCGCTGCGCGGCGGGCTCGCCGAGGGCGACAAGGTGCTTCGCTTCCCGAACTCCACGCTGAAAGACGGACAGGAAGTGCAGACGGGCGCCGCGCCAAAGCCCGCAATCGTCGCCGAGAAATAGCGGAGGCTCCCGATGTTCCTTTCCAACTTCAGCATCAGGCAGCCGGTCACCACGGTTGCCATCGTGATCGTGCTCATGTGCCTGGGGCTGCTGGCGCTGAAAAATCTGCGCGTCAACCAGATTCCCGACGTCGAAAACCCGGTGATGGCGATCAACTTCCCGTATCCGGGCGCATCGCCGGAGACGGTGGAACGCGAAATCATCAATCGCGTCGAGAAATCGCTGCAGAGCATTCCGCAGGTCTACGAGATCTGGTCGAACGCGTCCGAGAGCAACGCCAACTTCACCATCATCTTCGACTTCAAGAAGGACATGTCCGAGGCGGGTGACGAGATCCGCAACGCCATTGCGTCCGTGCGCTACAAGATGCCGATCGAGATGCGCGAGCCGGTGTTGTTCCGGCGCGATCCAGCCTCAGAACCGATCATGAATATCGCGCTGTCGTCGGACAAGCAGACCCACGCGCAGATCTCGCGGTTGGCCGAGGACAAGCTGGCCGACGAGATTCGCGGCGTTGACGGCGTTTCGGTGGTCAACATCGACGGCGCGCTGCATCGCGAGCTCTCCGTGCTGCTGCACGCGCAGAAGATGCGTGAGTACAACGTTTCGGCGGGCGATGTCGTGAACGCACTGCGCGCGCAGAACACCAACGCCCCGGTGGGCCGCATCAAGGGCGAACTCGGAGAACAGAATATCCGGCTCGTCGGCCGCATCGAATCGCCGCGGGAGTTCAACGATATCGTCGTGAAGCGCCAAGGCGGCGAAATCGTTCGCCTGGGCCAGGTCGCGACCGTGGAAGACGGCTTCGCCGAACCCGGCAGCTACTCGCTGCGCAACGCCCATCCCAATGTCGGCATGTCCGTGATCCGTTCGCGCGAGGCGAGCACGGTGACGGTGGCGGAAAAGGTGCGCGAGCAGATCAAGGAAATCAACAAGACGCTGCCCGAGGGGACCAAGCTCGAGGTCACCTATGACGGTGGCGAAGAAGCGTCGCAGAACCTCAACAACGTGATTCATGCGCTCATCTTCGGCGCCGGCCTCACCATTTTCGTCGTCTACGCGTTCCTGAATTCCTGGCGCTCGACGCTGATCACGGGTCTGTCACTGCCCACCTCGGCCGTCGCCGCGTTCATCGCCATCTGGCTGTGCGGCTTCACGCTGAACTTCATGACATTGTTAGGCCTGTCGCTGGCCATCGGCGTGCTCATCGACGACGCCATCGTGGTGCGCGAAAACATAGTTCGGCACATGGAACGCGGGGAAGACCGCATCACGGCCGCGCGCAACGGAACCGCGGAAATCGGTCTCGCGGTCACGGCCACCACGTTCTCCATCGTCGCAGTGTTCGTGCCCGTGGCGTTCATGGGCGGCGGCGCGGGTGAGTGGTTCCGGCCTTTCGCCGTGACCGTGGTGTCATCGGTGATGGTCAGCCTGTTCATTTCGTTCACGCTCGACCCGATGCTGTCGGCCTACTGGGGCGACCCGCCGGGACATTCGACGAGCGAACGGCGTGGCCTCGGCAAGGTGTTCGCGCGCTTCAACCAGTGGTTCGACCACCAGGCCAATGGGTATGGAAAAGTCATCGAGTGGGCATTGCATCACCGCGTCTGGATGGCGGTAGGCGCGTTTGCGTTGCTGATCCTCTCGCTGGGATACCAAGGTGCTTTCGGTCGCAGCGAATTCCTTCCCAAGTCCGACTACGGCACGCTGGCCGTCGAAGTGCGCACGCCGTCGTCCACCAGCCTCGAATACGCGCGCAGCAAGGTGGAAAAGGCCGCGGAGCTCGCGCGCGAACTTCCCGAAGTGGAGTCCACCGACAGCCGCGTCAACGCGACCGGTGGCCGCGTGTGGGTCAATGTCGGCGACAAGTCTGACCGTTCACGTGGGCTCCAGGAGCTGGCGGCCGATTTGCGCGGCAGACTCAAGGGGCTGGTCGGCGCGGAGTTCGTGGTGCTCGACGACCTCAATAACGGACCTCGCAAGCCGGTGCAGATCCAGTTCTACGGGACGGACTCTCGTAAACTCATGGAGCTCACGAATCAGTTCATGGACAAGGTGCGGCAGATCCCGGGCGCCGTTGACGTCGGCCTCTCGGAACAGGATCCCAAAGACGAGCTGCGCATCGAACTCGATCGCGGACTCGCGAACCAGCTCGGCATTTCCGTGAACGATGCCGCGCAAACGCTGCGCGTGGCGTTCGCGGGCGTCGAGGTGGGCGACTGGGTGGATCCGACGGGTGAATCGCGCGACGTCGCAGTCCGGCTGTCACCCGAAGATCGCCTCGATGCGTCCAACATCGAACATCTGCCGATCTCCGTGGCCGGCACCAACATGATGGTGCCGCTGGAACAGATCGCCACCATCACCATCGACAAGGGTCCGGCGCGCATCCAGCACTACAACGGGAAGCGCACCGTGACGGTTTCCGCGAACGTGCAGGGCGTCGACGCCGGCACCGTGACCAAGGAAGCGAAGAAGATTGCAGATGCCATGGAGTTCCCCGCCGGTTTCGGTGTCGGACTTGGCGGCGCTTCCCGCGATCAGAACGAGCTGTTCGCCGAGATGGGCATCGCACTGCTCATGGGCATCTTCGTGATGTACCTGGTGCTGGTGATGCAGTTCGGTTCGTTCACCGCGCCGCTCGCCATCATGTTGTCGTTGCTGTTCTCGCTGATCGGCGTCGTGCTCGCGCTCAATCTCACGGGCGGCTCGTTGAACCTCATGAGCCTCATCGGTGTCATCATGCTCATGGGACTGGTGGCCAAGAACGCCATCCTTTTACTCGACTGCGCGCGTGAGGAAGAAAGGCAGGGCATCGATCGCGAAGAAGCGCTCATGCACGCGGGCCGGGTACGCCTGCGCCCGATTCTCATGACCACGTTTGCGCTGATGGCCGGCATGATGCCGGTGGCCATCGGCGTCGGCGAAGGCGGCGAGTTCTATTCGCCGATGGCGGTGGCCATCATCGGTGGCACGGTCGTATCGACGTTGCTCACCTTGCTGGTCGTGCCGAGCTTCTACGACAGCATCGAGATCGCGCGCGAGCGCGCCGCCATCAAGTTCCATGCACGGTCGGCGTACGGCAATCCGCTCGTGGCGTTCCTGAGCACGCTGGGCGAAGCCCTGATCACCCTCTTGTTCATCCGCTTCTTCTATCGATCGGGCCGCTGGCTGTTCGACCTCGACACGCCGGCCGAGCATCCCGTGGAGCGTGCTGCGCGCCTGGTCGGCCACCCGGTTCCGGCCGGTTTCGTGGCGCGGCCCAAGCGTTGGCAGGTCGGACGCAACTCGGTGGTCAGCACGCGGACGCCGCCGGTATCCCCCGATCCGCAGGGGATACCGACTGGGCCGGCGCCGGCGCCCGTGCCGAAGCCGCGCTGGAAGCCGATCAAGGCGAGCTGATCAGCGGATCAGTTCGCGACCTGCAGCCATTGCTGCGTGGTCATGCCGATCCTGCCCGCGCCCGCGCCCTGCGCACCGGTGAGCAGGGCGGGCAACGCGCTAACCGGATC
>DASQJS010000130.1:0-4549 GCA_035630995.1 Steroidobacteraceae bacterium
CACGTACACGGCGCGCCTGCGAGTCATGGACTCGGCCGGGCAAATGGCCGAGACCACGCGTAGCGTGAGCATCGTGGCAGTCGGTGAAGTCTCGAGCCAGGTCGTCGTGAACTACTCGGGGCCCGGAGATGGACTCATCGAGATTCGCAGCACAGAGCCGGGTTTCGTACCGGTTCGATGTTCGACGAGCACGCCGGCTGGGCAGCCGACCGACACCGGGACCTGTACCGCGACGGTTCGCGCGGGATACGACATCACCGTCGCCGCCGAGTACGATCCGGTGCGCTCGACTTTCTCGGGCTGGTCGTGTCGCGACGTCGTGACGTCGACAACGCCGTCGGGCACGCGAACCGAGTGCCGCTTCATCGCCAACAATCGCGATCTGACGTTCGAAGCCACATTCCTGATCGCGCCGCCACTCACCGAGATACTGCGCGTCGAGCTGCACCCTTTCAGTCAGGGAGGCGGGGAAATCTTCGACGCCAGTGGCAGGGTCTACTGCACCGTGCAAAATCAGCGGATCCGCACGCTGCAGGATGGCATCTGCAGCTACAGCTTCGACTGGGGAACGACGATTCATCTCTACGCCGCGGCGCAACCGTTCGGCAGCCGTTTCGTGGGATGGCAGGGATGCGATTCGCAGCCGAGCCCGACCGAGTGTGTGGTCTCGATGACGCGTTTGCGCGAGGTCACGGCACATTTTTCCGGAGGATAGGCGACGCATGCTCGAGCTCGAGCCCCAGCTGTGGCATTTTCACGATGCACCGAGCGGCACGTTCACGCACCTGCTGGCATGCCCCATCACGCGTCGCGCGGCGCTCATCGATCCGGTGCTGGGTTTCGAGCCCGGCACCGCTCACATCCAGACTGCCGCTGCGCAACGCGTCGCGGCGGTTATCCGCGCAGAACACCTGGTGCTCGACTGGGTGCTCGAAACTCACATCCACGCGGATCACGTCTCGGCTGCGCAGTTCTTCAAGCAGCGATTCGGTGCGCGCGTGGGCATCGGTTATCGCGTTCGAGAAGTGCAGCGGTTGTACGCACCGCTGTTCTGGGGTGCTCGTGACCTTGCGACCGACGGCTCGCAGTTCGATCGACTGTGGCAGGACGACGATCGCATCATCGTCGGCGGTATTGAAATCCACGTGTTGGCGACTCCCGGCCACACGCTCGACGGAGTGACCTATCGCGCCGGCCGTCACGCGTTCGTCGGCGACACAGTCTTCCGCGCGGACTTCGGAACGGCGCGTACCGACCTCATTGGCGGCGACGCGGCAACGCTATACCAATCCATTTCGCGGCTGTATGCGTTGCAACCCGGGACCATCCTTCATTTCTGCCATGACTATCCGCGTGGCGGTGCGCCGCCCACCGAGCAGATGGAGGTCGACAGGATGCGCACCGAAAATGCCCAACTGTCGCTGGCCACGAGCGAGGATGAATTCGTCACTCTACGCCAATTGCGGGATGCGACTCTTCCCGTGCCTCTGCTGCTCATTCCGGCGGTGCAGATCAATATCGCGGCGGGACAGCTTCCTTGCGCCGAGGCCAACGGCATCTCCTATCTAAGAGTGCCGCTCAACAGCTTCGGGGGCGTAACTGTCGCAATGGGCGAGTGACTTTCTGGTTCAGCAAGCTATATTGGCGTGGCTCGCGCCCGGGAGTTGAAAAGGAGCAACCTTGCTGTGCCTCGAGAAGATCTTCACACGGCCTTGCCTGCGGTAAGCCGTGCGGTACCGGTCGGCGAGTTCTATGAGCTCGAGGTAGGCGCGGATCTCGCCGCGAGCTCGCGCTTCAACGAAGACATCGCGCCGACACGAGTCGCGCAACGCACCTGGAACGAGTGGCACATCGCCGCGTTGTGGGTGGGCATGGCGATCTGCGTGCCGACCTACACGCTCGGTGGCGTACTGACGACCTACTTCGGGCTCTCGGTCGGCGAGGCGCTGTGGGCGGTGTTCATCGCCAACGTCATCGTGCTCATACCGCTGACGCTCAACGCCTTCGGCGGCACGAAGTTCGGCATTCCTTTCCCGGTGATGCTGCGCTCGTCGTTTGGCATCATCGGTTCCAATGTGCCCGCGCTGATCCGCGCGCTGGTGGCGTGCGGCTGGTTCGGAATCCAGACGTTGTTTGGCGGCATCGCCGTGCACCTGATGCTGGCGGCATTGTCGGAAAGCTGGGCGCAACTCGGCGGCGTGGGCGAAGTCATCGGCTTCTTCATCTTCTGGGTCGCCAATGTCTGGGTGGTATTGCGCGGCTCGGAGTCCATCAAGATCCTGGAGGTCATCGCAGCGCCACTGCTGATGCTCGTGGGCGTGGGGCTGCTGGTCTGGGCCTGGCCGCAGGCTTCGGTCAGTGAGTTGTTAGCGCGGCCACCCAACCGGCCGGCCAACGCCTCTTTCTGGGGCTACTTCTTCGCAGGCCTCACCGCGATGGTTGGCTTCTGGGCAACGCTGTCGCTGAACATTCCGGATTTCAGTCGATTCGCCAGGTCGCAGCGCGCACAGATCGTCGGGCAGATCGTGGGATTACCCGTCACGATGGTGCTGTTCGCGGGTCTGGGCGTGGTGATGACCGCGGCGTCCGCGCAGCTCGTCGGTGAAACCGTGTCCGATCCGATCACGCTGATCGGCAAGATCGACAGCCCGTTTTGGGTCGTGCTGTCGATGATGATCATCATCATCGCCACCATCTCGACCAACACCGCGGCGAACATCGTCTCGCCCACCAACGATTTTCAGAACCTGGCGCCGCGGCTCATCAACCAGAAAAAAGGGGTGCTGCTCACCGGCTTCATCGGCATTGCGCTGATGAGCTGGGAACTGCTCAAGCGCATCGGCTGGCTCGAATCGGATGTCAGCGTCGACAGCCTGTATTCGAACTGGCTCCTCGGCTACTCGAGCCTGCTCGGCCCCATCTCGGGCATCATGGTGGTGGACTACTTTGTGGTGCGCCGGCAACTCTACGACCTGCCGGCCCTGTACCTGAACCAGGGGGCGTATCCGGCCTGGAATGTCGCGGGTTTCGTGGCTTTGGGGATACCGGTCGCGTTGACGATAATCGCGATCACCACCGGCGCTCTGCAGTGGTTCTACACTTACGGCTGGTTCACGGGATCGCTCTTGGGCGGACTCATCTACTATTTGATGAGCCGCGCCAGGAGTTGAGCAAGGAGCTGAGGTAGCGCAATGACAGTTCTAGTCAAGGGCGGCACCATCGTCACGGCCGATCAGACGTATCGCGGAGACGTCCTGTGCGCGGACGGAAAGATCGTGAGCATCGGTGAGAAGGTCGCGGCACCCGTAAACGCCGAAGTGGTCGACGCCGGCGGCCAGTATGTGATGCCGGGCGGCATCGATCCGCACACGCACATGCAGCTGCCCTTCATGGGCACGGTGGCCAGCGACGATTTCTATTCCGGTACCGCGGCGGGCCTTGCCGGCGGAACCACGATGATCATCGACTTCGTCATTCCCAATCCGAAACAGCGGATCCTCCACGCACACCGGCAGTGGCGCGAGTGGGCGCAGAAATCCGTCGCGGACTACTCCTTCCACGTGGCCATCACCTGGTGGGACGAGACCGTGCGCGAAGACATGGGCACGCTGGTGCGCGAGTTCGGCGTCAACAGCTTCAAGCATTTCATGGCGTACAAGAACGCCATCATGTGCGACGACGAGACGCTGGTGAACAGCTTTTCCACGGCGCTGTCGCTGGGCGCCATCGTGACGGCGCACGCCGAGAACGGCGATCTCGTGTTCAAGCTGCAGGATGAGATTTATAAACGCGGCATCACCGGGCCCGAAGGCCATCCGCTGTCGCGCCCGCCGGAAGTCGAGGGTGAAGCCGCGAACCGCGCCATCCGCATCGCCGAAGTGCTGAAGGTCCCTATCTACCTGGTGCATGTTTCCTCTCGCCAGGGACTCGAGGCCATCACGCGGGCGCGCAACGAAGGTCAGCGCGTGTTCGGCGAGGTGCTCGCCGGGCACCTGCTGCTGGACGATTCGGTGTACCGCGATCCGGATTTCACGCGTGCCGCGGCGCACGTGATGAGCCCGCCGTTCCGCGCACCCGAACACCAGGTGGCGCTGTGGCGCGGATTGCAATCCGGCAATCTTCAGACCACAGCCACCGATCACTGCACGTTCTGCGCGGATCAGAAAGCCGCGGGCAAGGACGACTTCCGCAAGATTCCGAATGGCACCGCCGGCATCGAGAATCGCATGGAAGTGCTGTGGCATCACGGCGTGAACACCGGACGCCTGACGATGAACGAGTTCGTGCGTGTCACGTCCACCAACGCCGCGCAGATCTTCAACATCTATCCGCGCAAAGGCAGCGTCTCGGTGGGCGCCGATGCGGACCTCGTGGTGTGGGATCCCGCGGCAAGCAAGACCATTTCCGCGAAGACGCATCATCAGAAAGTGGACTTCAACATCTTCGAGGGAATGCAGGTCAAAGGCGGCGCATCGCATACGGTGAGCGGCGGCAAGCTCGTCTACGCTCGCGGCGACCTGCGCGTGGAACGCGGCGCGGGCAACCACAT
>DASQJS010000131.1:0-7224 GCA_035630995.1 Steroidobacteraceae bacterium
TGATCACGCGCGCCCAATCCACTTCGACGCCGAATTACGGATTTCTTTCGATGGGCGAGAAGCGCTGCTGCTGCCGCGACGCCGGAATCGCGAACACCGCGAACGCGGCAATCGCCGCCACATAGGCATGGAGGACGTGGAGCGGCGAGACACCGTCGAGCCACATCATGGTCGTGGTGGTGTCGCCCAACACGCTGCCGGCGCCGCCGGCATTGGAGGCGGCGACTATCGCCGCGAGAAAACCAATGTGCAGCTTGTGGCGGTAGATAGTGCCCGCAACCGTGGCGCCTATAATGGCCGCGGCAATGTTGTCGAGAAAGGCCGACAACACGAACACCATCGCCAGCAGCGCAAGGCCCCCTTTCCAGTCATCGGGCAGGAACCGCGGCATCAGGTGCGGCACGTGGCTCTCTTCGAAATGCCGGGACAACAGCGCAAAGCCCACCAGCAGCGCGAACAGGTTGGCGAGGATCACCCATTCTTCGATGACGTGGAACCACAGGCCGAGCAGGCCGGGCTGACCATAGAAGTCGCCGAAGAAAATCTTGTACGCCGTGATCGCCGCGAGGCCGAGCAGCGCGGCCATGAGCGTGTGCCGGTGAAACACGGCCACGCCGAGCAGCATCAGGCCGAAGAGCACGAACTCGACGGGAATGGTCACCGCGGCAAGGGTGCGTGCGCCGCGATCACGCCGCCGTTGACGGCATCGGCCATGGCGGCGATGTCCGGCGCGAGGTAGCGGTCGATGTCGTAGTGCGGCACGCGCGCGCGGATCTCGCGCATCACGCGCTGCAGTTTTTCCGAAGTCAGGTGCGGTGCGCGCAGGTCCACACCCTGCGCCGCGGCCAGCAGCTCGATTGCCAGTATGTTTGCAGTGTTGGCAGAAAGTTCGCCCAGCTTGCGCGCCGCGAACGTGGCCATCGAAACGTGATCTTCCTGGTTCGCCGACGTGGGCAGTGAATCGACGCTGGCCGGGTGCGCCAGCAGCTTGTTCTCGGACGCGAGCGCCGCGGCGGTGACGTGCGCGATCATGAACCCGGAGTTCACGCCGCCGTCCCTGACGAGGAAGGGCGGCAAGCCCGAGAGCGTGGCGTCGATGAGCAACGCGATGCGCCGCTCGGACAGTGCGCCGATCTCGGCCACGGCCAGCGCAAGGTTGTCAGCCGCGAACGCCACGGGTTCGGCGTGGAAATTGCCGCCGGAGAGTACTTCTCCCGTATCCGCGAAAACGAGCGGATTGTCGGTGACGGCGTTGGCTTCGCGCAGCAGCACCGCGCGCGCGCCTTCGATCTGATCGCTGCAGGCGCCCATGACCTGCGGCTGGCAGCGCAGGCTGTATGGATCCTGCACCTTGCCGCAATCCCGGTGGCTGGAATTGATCGGGCTGCCGGCTAACAACTCCCGATAGGCGGCGGCCGCCGCAATCTGCCCGGGATGCCCGCGCAATTCGTGGATGCGCGCGTCGAACGGACTCGCCGAACCCTCGGCGGCATCCACCGACAGCGCGCCGGCGACGAGCGCGGTGGCGTACAGGTTGTCGATGGAGAAAAGATTGACCAGCGCCAGCGCAGTCGAGATCTGCGTGCCGTTTAGCAGTGCGAGACCCTCCTTGGCGGCGAGCTTGATGCGCGTGAGGCCGGCGCGCGTCAGGCCTTCGTCGGCGCTCATGATTTTTCCGGCGCACTCGACTTCACCCACGCCTAACAATACGGCCGACAGGTGTGCGAGCGGCGCGAGGTCGCCACTGGCGCCTACCGAACCTTTCGAAGGTATGCGCGGCAGCACATCGGCGTTGTAGAGCTTGACCAGCGCATCGATGAGCTCGCGGCGCACGCCCGAGTAGCCGCGCGCCAGCGTGGCGATCTTCAGCGCCAGCGTGAGCCGCACCACCGGCGCGGACAATGGCGCGCCGACGCCGACCGCGTGCGACAGCACCAGGTTGGTCTGCAGCAACTCGAGCTGGTCAATGGGAATGTGGGTTTGCGCAAGCCGGCCAAAGCCCGTATTCACGCCATAAGCGGGCTCGCCGCGTTTCACGATCTCGGCCACGGCCCTGGAACCGCGCTCGATGGCAGCGTAAGCCGCCTCCGAAATCGTCAAGGTGACACCGCCGTGCGACAAATCGCGCAAGGCGGAGAAATTCAGCGGATTGCCGATGGTGAACATCGCGGCATGATGCCTCAACTGCCCCCGCCAGATCAGTCCCCACCGGCTAGAATGAGTGCATCACCCGAACAAGGTTTCCCCCATGGCATCAGCTCGCCAGGCCACGCTCTTCTTTTCCGGATTGGCCCTCTTCGCTTCACTGACAGCCTGCAAACCGAACATGAAAGAAACACCGCCCGCCCTCGCTGATACCGCTCCCGTTGCGGCAAAGAAGCCCTACCAGGTCGTCTCCCCTTTTGGCAGCCGCGAAGACGAGTACTACTGGCTGCGCGACGACAAACGCGAGAACCCGGAAATGCTCGCGTACGTGAAGGCGGAGAACGCCTACGCCGATGCCATGCTGGCGCACATCAAGCCGCTGGAAACGAAGGTCTACAACGAGATCATCGGCCGCCTGCAGCAGGATGACTCCACCGTGCCGTATCTGATGAACGGCTACTGGTACTTCCGCCGCTACGAAACCGGCAAGGAATATCCCATCTATTCGCGCCGTGCCGGGACGCAGGAGGCTCCCGAGGAAATTCTGCTGAACGGCAACGAGCTGGCGAAGGGTCACGATTTCTTCGAGATCGGCGACATCGCCATCAGCCCGAACAGCAAGCTCATGGCCTGGGCGGAAGACACCGTCGGCCGGCGGCAGTACGTCGTCAAGGTCATGGACCTGGCCACGCGCAGGATTTTCCCCATCACGCTGTCCAACGTGGAAAACAACGTCATCTGGGCGGGCGACAACCAGACCTTCTTCTACATCGAGAAAGATCCGAAGACCCTGCTCGGGTTCCGCGTGCGCAGCCATCGCCTGGACAGCGCGAACCACACCGACGTGGCCGCGGATCCGGTGGTCTGGACCCAGCAAGACGAGAGTTTCTACACGCAGCTCTATCGCACCAAGGACGAGAAGTACCTGCTCATCCACACGCAGAGCACCGTGTCGACCGAAGTGTTGTATGCAGACGCCGCGTCGAAGAAGCTGGAATTCAAAGTGTTCCTGCCACGCGAGCGGGACCATGAATACCAGGTGGAGCACGCCAACGGCCGCTGGATCGTGCGCACCAACTTCCAGGCAAAGAACTTCCGCATCGTCGAAGTGCCGATGGGCGCAGAGGCGGACCGCGGCAAGTGGAAAGACGTCGTGGCGCATCGCGACGACGCCTTCGTCGACGCATTCGAAGTTGCGCGCAATTTCCTGACCATCGAAGAACATTCGGGCGGCCTGCGCAAGTTGCGCATTCGCCCGTGGAATGGTGGTGAAGACGTCTTCGTCACGGCAGATGAACAGAGCTACACCATGGCGCTCGACGTCAACCGCGAGTTCGACAGCGACAAGCTGCGCTACACCTACCAGTCCATGGTCACGCCGAAGACCACTTACGACTACGACTTCAAGACGGCCAAGCGCGAACTGCTGAAGCGCGAACCCGTGCTCGGCGGCTACGACCCAGCTAACTACGCCAACGAGTTCGCCTGGGCCACGGCGCGTGATGGCGTCAGGATCCCGGTGAGTATCGTCTACCGCAAAACCACACCGCGCGACGGCACCGCGCCGTTGCTGCAGATCGGCTACGGGGCTTATGGATCCACCTACGACCCCGAGTTCTCCTACCTGCCGCCGTCGCTGCTCGATCGCGGGTTCGTCGTGGCCATCGCGCACATCCGCGGCGGCCAGGAGATGGGCCGCGCCTGGTATGAAAACGGCAAGCTGCTGAACAAGAAGAATTCGTTCACGGATTTCATCGACGTCACGCGCTGGCTCGCGGCCAGCAAATACAGCGACCCGAAGCGTGCGTTTGCGCTCGGCCGCTCGGCCGGTGGCCTGCTCATGGGCGCCATTGCCAACATGGCACCCTCCGACTACGCGGGCATCGTCACCGGCGTTCCGTTCGTGGACGTGATCACCACCATGCTCGATGAGAGCATTCCGCTCACCACCAACGAGTTCGACGAGTGGGGCAATCCGAAGAAGAAGGAGTTCTACGACTACATGCTGTCGTACTCGCCCTACGATCAGTTGGGCGCGCACGACTACCCCGCCATGTTCGTGCACTCCGGTCTGTGGGACAGCCAGGTGCAATACTTCGAGCCCACCAAGTACGTGGCGCGCCTGCGCGCGCGGCGCACGGGAACCAGTCTCGTGGTATTGCGGACCAACATGGAAGCTGGCCACGGTGGCAAGTCGGGGCGATACGAGCACTTCCGCGAGTACGCAGAGCAGTACGCCTTCATCATCGACCAGGCCGGCATCAAGGATTAATGGGGCCAGGCGCCGCAGCGGCGCCGTTCCTGATTTGCCAGCAAAAGGGGACGCGCCTCGAACGTGATGACACTCTTTAATCGGTTCGCCGCTTGCGCAGCAGTCGCCCTTCTCGCGGCTTGCGTGCCCACGCGCAAGGAAACTGTCGCGCCCGCGCCGACCGTGGGCTTCGAGCCGGTGAACTGGTCGAAGCTTCCCGGCTGGCGCGCCGACGATGCGCTCGCCGCGTGGCCGGCGATCATCGCCTCCTGCAGCGTCATGCACGCCAAACCCGAGTGGCAGTCGTTCTGTGGATTCGTGGTCGCGGCGAGCCCGGTTGATTCCGACTTCGTGCGCGCATTCCTCGAGCAGCACCTCCAGCCCTATCGCGTTCTGCGCGTCACCGGACGCAAGGTCGGGAAAACCGGCCTCGTTACCGGCTACTACGAACCGCTGCTACGCGGTTCGCGTGAACGTAGCGACGAATTCGCAACACCGCTGTACCGGCGCCCCGAAGACCTGCTCATCGTTGACCTCGCCGAGGTCATCCCCGAGCTCAAGGGCAAACGCGTGCGCGGACGCGTGGAAGGCAACAAGGTGGTGCCCTATTACAGCCGCGCTGCGTCGCGCGAGGCGACCGCGCTCGCAGGCCACGAAATCGTCTGGATCGACAACGCGCTCGATGCATTCATGCTCGAAGTACAGGGATCCGGCCGGGTTCAGCTAGCTACCGGCGAGACCATCCGGCTGCAGTACGAGGACCAGAACGGGCATCCCTACCGCTCGATCGGAAAGTATCTCGCCGACCAGGGCATCATGACTCTCGACCAGGTGAACATGCCGGCGATCCGCGCGTGGCTGGCGGCCAATCCGCAGCGCTTGCACGAGGTGCTCGACATCAACCCGAGCATGGTTTTTTTCCGCGAGGCTCCGCAGGATGACCCCGCCGTCGGACCGAAAGGCGCCATGGCCGTGCCGTTGACAGCCGGACGCTCGATCGCCGTGGACCCAAAGTTCCTGAAGTTGGGAGCGCCGATGTTCCTTGCGACCACGGAACCCACAACGCGGCTTCCGCTGAGTCGACTGGTGGTGGCGCAGGACACCGGTGGCGCCATCCGCGGACCCATTCGTGCGGATCTCTTCTTTGGCTTCGGCAGTGAGGCCGGCGCTCAGGCGGGAATGATGAAGTACGACGGCGAAATGTGGCTGCTGTGGCCGAAGCAGGCGCCACCGCCGTGAATCACCGCATTACTCTGATCTGACCCAGGCTCCACATCGAGCGGTCTTGCTCCACTGACCCGACACCTTGTCGAGTCGCATGATGGAGCCTGCAACGCCACCCAGATCGACCGCGAGCCACGCATGCTGGTTGCTGGGGTCGAACACCACGCGCGACAGCGCGACATAGCGCGACCGCGGAGCCTTCTTCTTTCCGATTTTCAAACCTGCAGGCTCCGCAACCGACGCTTCGAATGCCACAGCTTCGGCGTTGACCGCCTGGAGCTGAGCGACCATGGCCTTCGCATCCGAAACGGAAAGCCCGCATAGTTCTTTGTATTCCCTGCGTGTGGGATCCGTCATCGAGCTGGTGACGAGCGGACCGGTTTCGAAGTCCGACTGGAAGTACAGAACCTTGAATGGACGGGAGGTGTTGTCACTCGCGATGAATTCGGCCAACGCCTTCCAGACCGCCGGCTCTTCGCCGACAGCGTCGGCCGCGGGCGCCGCGGCGCTCAGCATCATCGACAGCGCAACCGCGCTGCATTTAACGATAGCAATCTTCATGGCGGCAAATTACGCAAGCTGTCCGCGCCATGCCACTGTCGTTGCAGCAGTTTGCGACCTGCGTCGGCGTCGCACCCGATGTGCGCGGAAGATTCCGCGCCGCGCCGCCGTGGGGGCGAGCTCACGAGGTTTTACCCTAGTGCTTCGCCGCATGGCGATCGGCCCATCTACCGGACAATTGTGATCGCTTGCACGCATGATTGGATCGATCCTGGAAAACCTTCAGTCGCCCTGACGTCAGTTCTCATACTTGACCCAGCCACCACATCGCGAAGTCTTTTTCCATTCGCCGTCGACTTTGTCGAGCCGCATGACGGAACCCGCCTTCCCATTCAATTCAACCGCGACCCACGCGTATTGTTTGCCCGGACCGAAGAGCACGCGCGACAGGATTACGTAGGGGAAGCGAGGATCTTTCCAGCGTCCGATCTTCAAGCCCGCCGACTTCGCAATTTCCTTGTCGAGTTGCACGCGCCGGTCGGTAACTATCGTGAGCTCGGAGACCATCGCAAGCGCCTCCGAGCGTGAAAGCCCGCAAAATTGATTGCGATCCGGATTCTCGAGGGAAGTGGCGACGAACGATGCGCCTTCGAACTCCGACTCGAAATAGAGGCGCTCGTAGGGACGGGAGGCATCGCGATTGACGATCGCGGCAATCGTCCGCAGCACCGCAAGCTCTTCGCCAAGAACGGCGGCGCCAGGTCTCGCGACATTGGCCACCAGCATCAGCATCACGCACGTGAGGGCGGACGCCGGTCGAGAAAGTTTTTTTGTTTTCGATGTGTTCATGGCGGCGGAACCTACGCAAGCCATTCGCACCATGCCACTACCAAATCAGCGGTTTGCGAACTGCGTCAGCCTCGCACATTTTGTGCGCGCGGTTTTTTGCCATCGCTCTGGCGCGGTGCGCAATGACACTTTGTCAGCGATGAATTTTTCTCACGCAAGCATGGATTTCATGCGGCCTCTTGCTCCGCCTTCAGCAGGTTCGCGGCATTTTTTTCGACCCACCGGCTGAACAAACCCGCCAGCCGCGACAGCGA
>DASQJS010000132.1:0-2006 GCA_035630995.1 Steroidobacteraceae bacterium
CGTGCTGATACTCGATGAACCCACGCGCGGCATCGACATCGCCGCCAAGCAGGAATTGATGAACGAGATCCTGGATCTCGCGCGCGGCGGCACGGCCGTGTTGTTCATTTCCGCGGAAATCGACGAAGTGGTGCGCGTGTCGGACCGCATCCTGGTGCTCCGCGACCGCAACAAGGCGGGCGAGTTGCCGCGCGGCGCGGATGAAAATGCCGTCTATGAACTCATCGCCGCGAGCCACAAGGCATGAAGCGCCTCACGCAGCACATGCTGTTCTGGCCGGCGATTACGCTGGCGCTGCTGCTGGTGGCGAGCAGTCTCTTCAATCCTTCCTTCCTCGCGCTCACCTGGCGCGACGGCCACTTGTACGGCAGCGTCGTCGATATCCTGAACCGCGCCGCACCGCTCATGGTGGTGTCGCTCGGCATGACCCTGGTGATCGCGGTACGGGGTCTCGACATCTCGGTGGGCGCCGTCGTCGCCATTTCCGCCGCGGTCGTCGCACTCATGATCGGTGGCAGCTTCAGCGCGACGGGCACAGTGCAAAGCGCTCATCCGCTGTGGGTCGCGCTCACGGCCGCGCTGGCGGTCGCGGCAGCTTGCGGACTCTGGAACGGGTTGTTAGTGGTCAAGGCCGGCATGCAGCCCATCGTCGCGACGCTCATTCTCATGGTGGCCGGCCGCGGCATCGCGCAGCTGCTCACGGGCGGCCAGATCATCACCGTGTACTACCCGCCGTTCTTCGCGCTCGGCAACGGTTACTTGATTGGCCTGCCGGTGGCATTGTGGATCGCGGGCTCGTTGTGGTTGGCACTGCACCTCGTCATGTCGCGCACCGCGCTCGGGTTGTTCGTGCGTTCCATCGGTGGCAACCCGGAGGCGGCGCGCGTCGCCGGCGTGCGTTCCGCGGCGATCACGTTGTGCGTGTACACCTTTTGCGGCCTGGCAGCCGGCGTCGCAGGGCTCATCGTGAGCTCCAACGTGAAAAGCGCCGATGCCAACAATGCCGGGCAGCTGCTCGAGCTCGACGCCATCCTCGCCGTCACGCTCGGCGGCACCGCGCTCACGGGCGGCCGGTTCACTCTCGCCGGCACGGTGATCGGCGCGCTGATCATCCAGACGCTCACCTCGATGATCTACTCGCTCGGTGTACCGCCGGAAGTGAACCTGGTCGTGAAAGCAACGCTGGTCTTCGCGGTGATGCTGCTGCAATCGGCGGAGTTCAGGCAGCTCGTTGCACGAGCCGCGCGCGGGAGCACGACGTGAATCGCCGCCTGCTGCCACTCACCGTCACGATCGTGCTGTTCGCCGCCATGGCGGCTTTCGGCGCCATCCGCTACGAGGGCTTTCTCTCGCTGCAGGTGTTCCTGAATCTGCTCATCGACAATGCCTTCCTGTGCGTCGTCGCGGTGGGCATGACCTTCGTCATCCTGTCGGGCGGTATCGACCTGTCGGTGGGTGCGGTCATCGCGCTGACGACGATGGTCTCCGCCACGCTGCTCGACGCCGGCTGGAACCCCTTTGCCGCCATGGCGCTGGTGCTGGTGCTCGGCGCGGCCTTCGGCGCGCTGCAGGGATTCCTCATCCAGCGCTTCAATCTCGCGCCGTTCCTGGTGACGCTGGCCGGGATGTTCCTGGCGCGCGGCTGCTGCTATCTCATCAGTACCGAGTCCATCCCGATCGACGACACCACCTACGCCGCCATTGCCCAGGCGCGCATCCCGGTGGGCTTCGGCGCATCGCTGACCATCGGTGGCCTCATCGCAGTGGCCGTGGTGGGGATCGCGATGCGCATCGCACACTCGAGCGAGTTCGGACGCACGGTGTACGCCATCGGCGGCGGTGAATCCTCCGCGCGGCTCATGGGTCTCGCCGTCGATTCCACCAAGATCGGCGTCTATCTACTGAGCGGTGCATGTGCGGCGCTCGGCGGCATCGTCATGACGTTCTACATGCTCTCGGGCTACAGCCTGCACGCAGTGGGCCTGGAGCTCGACGCCATTGCCGCC
>DASQJS010000133.1:0-10926 GCA_035630995.1 Steroidobacteraceae bacterium
CAGCCGGTACGGTCCGCGATGTCGAAGCGCAGGATGCGCGGGTTCAGCCCGCCGGCGGCCACGATGGTGGCGCGCGTCTCCTCGGCGGCCGCGAGGTTTTCGCGGCAGTGCAGGATCAGCTGAAAACCGCTGGACGCCAGGCGCACGGCAATGGCGCGGCCGATGCCCCGGCTGGAGCCGGTCACCAGGATGCTGCGACTGTTCTTGGCGCTCTCGGTCATCGTGTTCCTCCCACCAGCGCGAGCACATCTTTCGGACGGTACGCCTTGAGGTCGCCGCGCGCGAGCAGGCGGTCTCCCTCATGAATGGAGCAGGCGAACGCGACGAGATCGTTATCGTCGCGCATCAGGAGGTCGGCGCGAATGTGCAGCGTGGCGCCCAACGGGAACCACTCGGTGGAACACTGGTAACTGCGCGTTCCCAGCAACAAGCCGATGCTCGGCCTGAGGCCCGCGCGCACCTCTTCGACGCCGGAAAATGCGCAGGCCGTCTGCGCCATGTATTCGAGCCCCACCCATGCGGGCACACCATGGACGCCATCGCAGAACATCGTGCCGGCGTGGATCGTGACGCCGCAGGTCACATGCTCCGGACCCTGGTCGTGCAGTTCGTCGAGCAGCCGCATCCGGCCCACGTGAGGCAGGATGGCGTCGATCGTCAGTGTGGGCGTCGTTGTCATTGGAGCTACATCGGCTGGCTGTCGATCTGCAGCGAATATCCAAACTCGAAGTTCACGAGCCAGCTTCGGCCGCTCCACGGGTCTTCAGTGCCGTAGTGCGCTTCGGCAGTCAGTTGATCGCCGTGGCGCAGCCGGCGAATGCCGGGCGCGGATTCGCTCAACTGCCATCCCGCCTCGCGCATCGGCTTCTCGAGGCTCGACAGCGGCCAGAAGACGAGCTGCATGTCCGCGAGCAGGCGTTCCGGCACGAACGACCCCTGCAGGGCCGGTGTGGTTTCGGAATGCACCGCCTTGCCGTCATATCGAATGGTGAAGAGCCGCACGCCGAGCGAATTCATGCCGACGAGCGTCATGGCGCCATCCTTGACGGTCACCACGCAGTTGAACGTGAGTTCGCGCGCACCAAATGCGCCGCGCACCACCTGGTTGACGACCCGTTCGCCGCCGAGCGATTCGGGTGCCACGAGCGGCCGAAGAGAGACCGCAGCCTTGGGTGGCGGCGAACCCACGCACGCGCCGAGCGCCAGCAGCGCGACGCATCCGGACAATCGCGCGAACAAACTACCCGCGGGTTTCATGACCTCACCGCCCTGACCGTACTCGCCAGCGCACGCAGACGGCGCGCGGATTGCGGACCCGTGTACGGATTTTTCGGATCCCACGCATAACCGGCAAGCACCGAGCAGATCATGCGCCGGATCACGGGATCCTTGTGCTCGAAGAAGATGACGTCCTGCAGGTCGCCGTCGTACCAGCCATCGACGAAACTGCGGAACGTTTCGACGCCGTACATGAGCGGCTCCGCGAACTGCGTCTGCCAGTCGGCCGGTTCGCCGCGGAACTGTCGATCAAGCAACTCGGCCGCCAGTTTCGCGGACTTCATGGCGATGGTGACGCCCGAGGAAAACACGGGATCGAGAAATTCCGCCGCGTTGCCGAGCAGCGCGAAACCCGCGCCGTGAAGGCGGCTCACTTTCGCGGCGTATCCCACGATCTCGCCCACCGGACGCACGGTGTGCGCGTCCTTCAGCAACTTACGCAGCGGCGGTTCTTCGGCGATCAATTGCCACAGCCGTTCTTCGGGCGTGCCGCTGAACTTCGCATGGTGTTCGCGCGAGGCGACCACGCCGAGCGAGGCATTGCCGTTCGAAAACGGAATCAGCCACGACCAGACGTCTCCCTTCGTCGGGTGCACTCCTACGCGGATCTTCTGCCGGTCGAACTCGCCGGAAACGATGTTGTCCTTGACGTGCACGAACAGCGCCGCGCGTTCGGGGAAGTCGGACGGCCGATCCAGGTCGAGCAACCGCGGCAGCGTGCGGCCGAAACCGCTGGCGTCGAGTACGAACCGCGGCCGGTGGGTCGTGATTTCATCACCGGATTTCGCCGTGACCATCGGGCGCTCGCCGGACACATCGATCGCCGTGATTTCCACTTCGTGACGGATGGTCGCGCCGCGCCGCGCCGCTTCATTGGCGAGCACCTGATCGAACTGCGCGCGCGGAACCTGGAACGTGAACGGATAACCCGCCGAGAACTTGTCGGCGAAGTTGAATTCCGAATACAGCTCGTCGCGCACGAACGCCGCACCGTTCTTGTATTGAAAGCCACAGGCCATGACCGCTTCGAGCATGCCCGCCTCGTTCATCAGTTCGGCGGTGCTCGCGAGCAGGCTCTCGCCGATCGAGAAGCGCGGGAAGCGCTGCTTCTCGAGCACGAGCACTTCGTACCCTTTGGACGCCAGCAATGCCGCGGACATGGAACCGGCGGGGCCCGCTCCGATGATCAACACATCAACCATGAATCTCGTTCTCCGTCATGCAGGCCAGGAGTGCAAACAACCACGATAACGTGATCGCAAAGAGCAGCGTCAGACCGATGCTGCGGATGAAAGGGGTTGCGCTCAACGCCAGCAGTCCGAACGCGATGAGCGTGGTGCAGGCGGACAGCGTGACGCTGAGGATGGCCGTGACGCGGTGATCCCGCCCATGGCGCAGGAAGATCCCGTAGTCGATTCCGAGCCCCAGCACCAGCCATAACGCGAGCAGCGTGAAGAGATTGAAGGGCACACCGAGCCAGCCGAAAATTCCGACCGTCGTCAGAGTAGCCGCCACGGACGGCAACAACATGCGAAGGGCGTCGCGCCAGCCGAAGCGCAGCAGGAGTATCAACGCCGCGACCGCATACACCGCCGCCAGCAGCAGCGTCATCGCATATCGATAGCGGCTCAGCGTGTCCGTCGTCTGCGCGATTCGATCGATGAGCAGGACGCCCGGTAGTTGCAGCTGCTTCAGCGACTCGACGTTGGCAATGCCGCCGAGCGTCACCACGGTGGCGAAACGCGACCCCACCTCGCCGAGCCACAGATGCCGCGCGCCTTGCGACGCCGGGCTGGCCAGCCATTCGTCCACCGGAAGCGGCGCATCCGCGGCCTGGAATTCGACGCGACGCCGTTCAATGGCCGCCGGATCGAAGCCGAGCTCGGTCATCACGCGATCGAGCAGCGCGCCGGGTGCGTAGACCTGCGTCGCAAGCAGCTCGTGATTGCGGCGCTGCAGTTCGAGTGATGGAACGCCGGTGCCGACCGCTTTGTAGGAAGCGATATCGCCCGCACGCACCAGCGCGTCGAGCGCATGCGTGAGACGCTCTTCCGTCTCGAGCACTGCCTGCGCCGAATCGCCCGACACCAGGAAGAAGCGCGTTTCGACGCCACTGCCCAGCACCTCGCGCACGCGCTGTTCTTCTGTCACGAGTTGCGCCGGTGATTGCTGCAACGCTTTGACGTCGTCCTGAATCCGGACACGCGCGAGTCCCAACCCGATCACCACGGCCAGCGCCGCCAGCACGATCAACTCGAGGCGCGTCCAGCGCCATGCGCGCAGCATGCGATCGATCGCAGCCCCTGCGACCGGGCCGAACCTAGGCAGCTTGCCGCGGGCGCGAGCGAGCACCGGGTACAAACACAGCACGCAGCCGCAGCCCACGACAAGACCGGTCATGCAAAACACCGCGATCTGCTCGAGCCCGGGAAACGGCACGGCGGCGAGCACGAGGTAACCCACCAGCGTCGTCGTGAGGCCGAGCAGGATCGCCGGACCCACGTGCGGCACGGCCGACGCCGGCGTCCAGTGCTCCGGATCCCGGAAGCGGTCGGCGAAGAAGTGGATCGAGTAGTCGATGACGCTGCCGATGAGGCTCGAACCGAATACCAGCGCGAGGATGTGCACTTCACCGAAGACCAGGTGCACCGTGGTGAAAGCCGCAGTGATCGCGAACGCCAGGGTCAGGACGCTGAGCAACAGCGGACGCATCGAACCGAATACCAGCAGCAGCAGCAATACCACCGCGATCGATTCGATCGCGCCGAACGTCGTCACCTCATGCGCAGCTCGCACGGCCGCGGCGCTTGCGTGCTGGATGGCGCCCGAACCGACTATCTCCACCGGCGCATCGATCGCCTGCTGCGCCGCGAGCCGCGCACGCGCGAAGGCGGGAATCACGCGTTCCTGCGTCGCGGAGGCAAATGGATGTCCCGCATTTTCGGTGAGCACCAGCACGAACTCGCGGCCGTCACGCGCCGCGACCAGCACGTTGCCTTCCAGGCGCGCATTGCCTGCGACTCCGGTGCTGGCGCGCAGGAAATCGTTCATGAAACCCAGCGGATCCTCGGCGAGGCCCAACGGCTGCATGAGACCCGTGGGCGTGTATGCGGTGCGCAGCGCGCGCCTCACGAGCCGCTCGGTCGCGCCCGCCTCGAGTGCCGCACGGTCGTCCGGCGAAACCAGGAACGCGCGATGCGCCAGGTAGACTGCGGCACGCTGCGTCAGATCCGTATCGAGCTGCCACTGAATGCGCGTGAATGCGCCGGAAGTCTCGAGCGTGTTCGCGAACGCGGCGGCCGCCAGTTTCGCGTCGGCGAGCGTGTCGCTGCCGATCAGGAAAATCTGCTGGCGCGCGAGTTGCGCGGAGAATTCATCCAGCGCCGCATCGAAACCCCGATCCGTTTGAGCCTGCGGCAGCAGCGCCAGGATGTCCGTCTCCACACGGGGCTCCGGCAGTACGCGGAATGCGAACACCCCCAGCATGGCGAGCATCAATACGCTCCAGCCGATGAAGCGCACGCGCAGGGACGCGCCCGGCGTCATGGCCGTGGAAGCGCGAACAGGGCCCGCACGTCGGCGCCGGGAGGGTCGATAGAGTAAGTGATGCCGTTGAGATCGATCACGGTGCGATCGCCACGCGCGTCGGTGAGCACGACCTGCTCCACGTCATCGGCGCCCGCGACGGTGGCCTCTTTGAACACGCCGGCGATGGCCTTCGCTCGCGGCTTGAGTCCGATGATCCAGCGGTTCTGTTTCTCGTCCGCCACGCCACCGGAGAGATCGAAGTCGCGCGCCAGGCCCTGGGTGTCGAGCGTGAAGAGCGCCATGAAGATGTTCGTGATGAGGCGCACCCCGGGCTGCTCGTCCGCGGAAATCCGCTGCACTACACCCCCCTCGTCCGACTGCGCGAGACCCGTGCCGGTGAGCACCACCACCGAATCGAACGGCTGCCGCGTGTGCCAGTACACACCGAGATCGCGCACGAATGTGAATTCGCCGTGCGCGACGAGTGGCTTGGGAATTTCGCTCAGGTGCCGGCTGTGCTGGAACTTGCCAGTGAGCACTTGCGCGTTGCGCAGCTTGCTCGCCGGACGCGACAACAGCGAGCGAAGTTGAGCCTCATCAGTCAATGGATGCGCGACCGGATCGGCGGCGGGCGCACCAGATGCGGCAGGCATCACGAACAACGCGCACAGGCACCACATCACGCGCCGACTCCTCATGGCGCCAGCCCCAGGCGTTCGAACAGCACGGGCGGCGACACGAAACACATCTCGCCGTTCTTCATGTCGACGGCAACCTGCACCGTGTTGCCCTTGGTCAGCCGCTCGCCGCTCGCCTCGTCGGTGATCAGGTAGGCGATGAGCAACCGGTTTTCCCATTCACGCAAAGTGGCCTTGACGAGGATGCGCTGCCCGAACGTCACGCCCTTCACGTAGCGGATGCGCATGTCGATCACCGGCCAGCTGAACCCTGACTCCCGCATCGCGTTGTAGCCGTAATTGAAACTGTCGAGCAGCGAGCAGCGCGCGATTTCGAAATACTTGGCGTAGTGGCCGTGCCAGGCCACGCCGATGGAATCGACGTCGTGGAACGGCACCGTGATCGCGACGCTGGCTTCGCGCACGGTCATGCGGCGGCCTTCGGACCGCGGTGCATCAGCCGCCGGCCGAGCAGCGCCGGCAATCGCCACAACATGCCGAAGAAGAGGCGCGTGTGCATGCGGCTGATGAAGACGTTGTCTTCCAGCATCCTGAAGTGCGAGACGCCGTCGCGGGGATAGGTCACGCGCGTCGGAACCGCGACGATGTGTACGCCGCTCCAGTGCAGCCGCACCATGATCTCGGTGTCGAAATCCATGCGCTTGCCGATGCGATGCCGCCGCCAGATTTCGCAGGTGGCCGCGAGTGGATAGACGCGAAGGCCACACATCGAATCGCGGATGTCGAACGACAGCGTGTTGATCCACACCCACACGTGCGTGAGATAGCGGCCGTAGCGCCGTGAGCGAGGCACGGTGGAATCGTAGATGGCCTCGCCGCTCACCATCGCGGCCGGATCCTGACGGGCCACTTCCAGCAGGCGCGCCGCATCGGCGAAATCGTGCTGCCCATCGGCATCGATCTGCAGCGCATGCGTGAAGCCCGCGGCCAGCGCCGCGTCGCATCCGGCGATGACGGCAGCGCCCTTCCCGCTGTTCTGCGGCAGGCGGAGGAGCCTTACCCAGCTCTTGCGCATTGCAATCAGCGACAGTACCCGCTGCGACTCGGCATCCGACCCGTCATCGACGATGAAGCAGGGCAGGTCGAGAGGCTCGAGGGCGTCCACCACGTGCGCGATGGCGCCCGCGTGGTTGTAGAACGGGATGACGATGCAGCTTTTCATTGTTCAATGGAAAGGGTTCAATGGAACAGCACGCGGCCACTCGAACACGGTTCGCCGGAAAGCCGGTACTCGAAGGACAGCTGGCGCTTCGCCGCATCCGCGGCCAGCCGCAGTGTCAAGGCAGCGTTCGGCTGGATGACACGCATGAACTTCACCGCCGCCAGCGAGCGGAAACGGCCGGAAAAAGGGATGTGCAGGCGCGCGAACTCGATGGCCCACCCGACCTGCACGACGCCGGGCAGCACGGGACAGCCGGGGAAGTGGCCGTCGAAGTAGAGATTGGTGCCCGCGACGATCAATCGCAGATTCAGATGATCCTGCGCGCGCTCGAGCGCATCGATATCCGGAAGCACGAGCACGATGGCGTCTCAGCCCGCCGGATTGGACGTCAGCGTCTGGATCGCATCGATGACGTCGTTGACCGTGCGAACGTCCTTGAATGCCTGCGGTTGAATCTTCCGGCCGGTGATTTCCTTGAGGGTCAGGAACAGGTCGACGGCGTCGATGCTGTCGAGGTCGAGGTCGGTGTATAGATTGGCCTCGGGCACGATCTGCCCGGCCTTGAGCTCGAATTGATCACTCAGCACCACTCGCAGATGTTCCAGGATTTCTTCACGGGATTTCGCTTGCACTGACATCTCGACTTCTCTATCTACCAATTCTTTATCTGACCTGGTGCTGCTGCGCGGGCTCCGCCAGCCACGGCAACCCGGTGGCACCCACGTGACCCGGCTGCGTTGCCCGCGCGGCATCGAATTGCGTGAGCATCCACTGGGTGATTCGCCGCGCGGTCCGCACCGGCGCCTCGTCGTCGCGGATGAAATCGCGGGCGGCCATCGGTTCGCCGACGACCACCTGCATGTGGAAGCGCTGGGCGGGAACGCGGTACCACGGATTTCCTTTGGACAGCGTCGGCGGATCGCAGGAGATCGTGACCGGGAGAATATCGGAATCGGCGGCGAGTGCGATGTGCGCCGCGCCGCGCTGCATGTGCAGTGGCCTGCCCGTCACGCTTCGCGTGCCCTCGGGGAACACGAGCAACGAACGGCCGTGTCGCAACGTCGCCGCGCACTCTTCGATGAGCTCTTCGCCCGAGGCGGCCGGTAGATAGCCAGCCCACGACACCGGCCAGCGCAGGAACGGATTGCGCCACAGGCTCCGCTTGACGATGCAGTCGACCTCCGGCATCTGCGAGACCAGCAACACGACATCGATGAGCGTGGGATGGTTGGCGACGATCAGGCGCCCCGGTTCGCGCAGGCGCTCGGCGCCCTCGACGCGATAGGTGAAGATGCCGAGCACGCGCATGGTTTCCACGAACGCGCGGAACGTGAGCTGCATGGCATGTTGAATGCGGCGACGGGAGGTATCCGCCTTCCACGTCGACAGCCGCAACACGGGGAAGATCGTCACGCTGATGACCAGTGCGCCGATTCCGAACAGCATGAACACGAACCCAGTGGCGAATATCCGCCACACATGATTGAGTTTGCGGTCCGCTCCCGACATTGAAATGCACCCTCCCGCCCGCGCTGCCGTCATGAATCTCGTTGTAATCCGCGTCGATGCAATCGCGCGATGTGGTGCCTTGAGTATAGACTGTCGCGCCGCGCGCGTGACCCCGGCAGACCCCATCCCAGATGAACCACTACTAGATTGTCACCCACAGACAACATGAACACCGAAGCCGCCACGTCCCCGCAAACCGCCGAAGAATTGCTCATGGCCCAGCGCCTGGTGCAGGTCCTCGGTCTCGAACATATTGCTCCAGATGCAATCGATCCTGCCGCGCCCCTCTTTGGCAGCGCCGTGGACAGCATCGGGCTCGATTCGATCGACGCACTGGAAATTGCCCTCATGATCCAGCAGCACTACGGCGTGGAGCTGCGGTCCGAAGATGTCGCGGCCAGGGCCGCGTTCGGTTCGCTGCGTCTGCTGACCGAATTCGCGCTGCGCAGCCGCCCCGCGGGCTGATCTCGCCGGGGCGAACTGACCGCCGGCTCCGCCACATGTTCTGGCTCGCACTCGGTTATCCCCTCCTGGCTCACCTGGCCGTGCTCACGCACGATCGACGGCTCGAGTGGCTCGCGCTCGTCTGGTTGCTCGGCATCGCCATGGGCGGCGCACTGATCCAGCGTCGCCTGTGGGCCTGGGGCGCGCTGCTGGCCGGCGCAGGGCTCCTGTACTGGCTGGTCATCGAAGGTAACGGTCTGTACGCACTCTACATTCCGGCGGCCGCCATCCCTGCCGCGTTGTTCATGCTGTTCGCGCTGTCGCTGCGGGCGGGCGAGATTCCGCTGGTGACACGCATCGCGCGCCTCATGCACGACGGCCCGTTTCCCGACGACCTGGTGGTTTACACGCGCCACGTGACGCAGCTCTGGTGTGGCGTCTGCGCCGCCATGTTCCTCTCGGCGGTGCTGCTGGCGCTGTTTGCATCGCCCGGGTTGTGGTCGCTCATGACCAACGTGATTCATTATGTCGTCCTCGGCGCGGTGTTCGTCCTGGAGTACGGGTACCGGCGCTGGCGCTACCGCCACCATGAGCATTCCGGCCTCTTCCAGTATCTGCGGCGCCTGACGCGCACCAAACTCAAGGTCTGAAGACGATGCAGGCGCTTCGATTGCTGGCCGTCGACGGGCTCGATGCCCCGATCGCGTACTACCGGAATGCGACGGTTCGCGCCGGGCAGTTCGTGGCGCACGTGGAGCATGTGGCGCGCGCGCTGCCTCGCGCGGCGCACGTGATCAATCTTTCGGAAAACCGCTATCACTTCCTGCTCGGCTGGGTGGCCGCGTGCCTGCGGGATCAGGTGACGCTGCTGCCTTCGGGCCGGACGGACGACGTGCTGGCAGGATTGCGCCACCAATATCCGGACCATCACACGATCGACGGGGAATCGATTGAGCGCCTCCTCTCGCAGGCGCCCACGTCGGGCAGCAAAACGATTCCGGCGAATTGGCAATTGCCTGCGGAGCGCATCGTCGCAATCGCATTCACATCCGGTTCGACGGGCGACCCCACACCGCATCCGAAAACCTGGGGCAGCCTGTTTCACAATTCGCGGCTCGCCGCCGCTGAAGTGCTGGGCGGCCCGAATCGCGCGCTGGTTTCCACGGTTCCACCGCAGCACATGTACGGGCTGGAAGCGTCGCTGCTGAGTGCGCTCACCGCGCAAAGTGTTCTCTTCGACGACAAGCCCTTCTACCCGGCCGACGTGCGGCGCGCCCTCGAAGCCATGACGGCTCCGCGCGTGCTGGTGACCACGCCCGCGCATCTCAAGGTGCTGGCGGACGCCGACATCGAACTACCGCCGCTGGACCGCGTGGTCTCGGCCACCGCACCGTTGCCGGTCGAGCTCGCGCGACGGATCGAAACCGGCTGGAATACGCAGCTCGTGGAGATCTATGGCTGCACCGAAGCCGGCGTGATGGCGCATCGAAGACCTGCTCAAACGGAAAGCTGGCGCACGTTCGCCGGCGGGACGATGGCGGCCGCATCAGGCGCCGCCGAATATTTCGCGCCGCAGCTGGGGGGCGCCGTGCCGCTGCAGGACGTACTCGAGCTGCGCGGCCCCACGGAATTTTTTCTGCGCGGCCGGACCGCGGACATGATCAAGGTGGCGGGCAAACGCGCTTCGCTGCAGGAGCTCACGCGGCAGATTCTGTCGTTGCCAGGCGTGGAGGACGCCGTGGTGTTCCTGCCCGACACCGACGCACGCCCCGCCGCCGCCGTGGTGGCGCCCGGCCTCACGGCGGCCGCCATACTGCGCGAGCTGCGTACACGCCTCGATGGCGTGTTCGTTCCGCGGCCGCTGGTCATCGTCGACGAATTGCCCCGCAATTCCGTGGGCAAGCTGCGCCGCGAAGAGTTGCTTGGCCTGCTGGCGAAGGCGCGCGCATGAACGACGCCATCACGAACGAATTCGTCGTACCGGCGGATCATCCTTCGCTCGCCGGACATTTTCCCGGGCAGCCGGTGGTACCGGCGGTGGTGTTGCTCGATGCGGTGCTCGCGGCGATCCGCACACGTGGGGACTTCGTGCTGCGATCGATTCCCGTGGCCAAATTCCTGCAGCCCGTGCTGCCGGACGAACGCGTCAACCTCCGCATTCACTTGATCTCAACCGACGGCGCGCAGTTGCGCGCGAGTTTTGCAGGCATGCGCGCGGCGGTGCTGGTGTTCGAGGGATCGTTCATCGTGTCGGCAAGTTCGGAATCATGAACGACTGGCGCAGCCACAAGGAGCGAAGCACGCCGT
>DASQJS010000134.1:0-13145 GCA_035630995.1 Steroidobacteraceae bacterium
GTTTCGCACTCATCGTGAAGGACGGCGTTGCGACCACCGTCGAGATCGAAGCACCGAAGGAGTTCAAAGTCTCCTCGGCCGAATACATCCTCTCGAAACTCTAACGCCTACTTTCGAGAGGCATCGATCAGCTTCTCGAGCTCCGGCACGATGGTAAAGAGGTCGCCGACGATTCCAATGTCGGCGACCTCGAAGATCGGCGCTTCGCCGTCCTTGTTGATGGCGACGATCGTGCGCGCATCCTTGATGCCGGTGAGGTGTTGAATGGCGCCGGAGATGCCGATGGCCACGTACAGCTCCGGCGCGATGATCTTTCCGGTCTGTCCCACCTGCATGTCGCTCGGCACGTAACCGGCGTCCACCGCGGCGCGCGAAGCGCCAACGGCGGCACCGAGCTTGTCCGCCAGCGAGTAGATGAGCTTGAAGGCATCGCTGCTCGCCAGCGCCCGGCCTCCTGACACCACCTTGTTTGCGCTCTGCAAGTCCGGCCGGTCGCCGCCGGCCGCGGACAACGAAACGAAACGCGTGTGTGTCGGCAGGGCCACGGCGGGCGCTCCCGCTTCAACCGCGGCGCTTCCGCCCGTACCCGCCGCCTCGAACGAGGCAATGCGAATGGTGGCAACGACCTTATCGGCGCTCACTTCGACGGTGGTGATGGCATTGCCCGCGTAGATAGGTCGGCGAAAGCGCGAGGGGCTTTCGATGGACATGACGTCCGAGACCTGGGGCGCATCGAGCAGCGCGGCGACTCGCGGCATCAGGTCTTTGCCGAACGTGGTCGAAGGCCCGAAGATGTGTGAAAACGGTGCTGCCAGCTCGGCGACCTGGGGGGCGATGGTGGCGGCGAGCGCGTGTTCGTGCAGCGAGTTCGCCACGTCGATGACCCGCGTGACGCCGACGATCTGCGCGGCCTGTGCCGCCACGGGCGAACCGGGCGCCGCGAATACGGCCACGACGATTTCCGCGCCGGCGAGCGCAGTGGCCGCCTTCACGCACTTCGCGGTGGAGGCATTCAACCTGCCGCCGGCATGCTCGGCGATGATGAGTACCTTGCTCATACCAGACCCCGCTTGGAAAGCTCCGCGAACAGTTCAGCGGTGTCCTTGACCATGATGCCGCGCTGCCGGCCCGCAGGCGGCTCGGTCTTCTGCACTTTTACGCGCGCCTTGCCGGCCCCGCCGACTTCACTCAATTGAATGCTGGCGAGCGGCTTGGTCTTGGCTTTCATGATTTCCGGCAATTTCACGAACCGTGGCTCGTTGAGTCGCAGGTCGGTGGTAATGACCGCCGGCAAATCCACCTCGAGCGTCTCGAGTCCGGCGTCGACCTCGCGAGTGACCTTGGCCGAGGTGTCCGTGAGCTCGAGTTTCGACGCAAACGTGGCCTGCGGGCGGTTCCACAGTGCCGCCAGCATCTGGCCCGTCTGGTTGTTGTCGTCATCGATGGCCTGTTTGCCGAGGATGACGAGGAATGGCTGTTCGCGTTTGACGAGTTCGTGCAAAACACGCGCGTTGTCGAGGGGCTCGAGCGGCGTGTCGGCCACCACGTGCACGGCGCGTTGCGCACCCATGGCCAGCGCATTTCGCAGTGTGGCCTGACAATCCGCGGGGCCGATGGTGGTGATCACGACTTCGTCGGCACGCCCGCGCTCCTTGATGCGCAACGCCTCTTCGATGGCAATGGCATCGAAGGGATTGATGCTCAACTTGACACCGTCGAGCGCGACGCCGGTGCCATCGGGTTTCACGCGGATGCGTACGTTGTAGTCGACGACGCGTTTGATTGCGACGAGAATTCGCCGGGGTTGTGAATTTTCCATCGTTTGAAGTGTAGCGGGAGTCGTCGAGGTGTTCGAGGGATGTTGACCTACACGCTGCGGCGTATCGCCGGCCTCGTTCCGACGCTGTTCGTGCTCGTCTCGTTGTCGTTCTTCATCATCCGGCTCGCGCCCGGCGGACCCTTCGATCAGCCGCAGGAGTTGCCGCCCGAGATCCGCGCCAATCTCGACGCCGCATACGGCTTCGACAAGCCGCTGATTTCGCAGTACGGAAATTACCTGGCCGGAGTGGTGCAGGGCGATCTCGGTCCATCGCTGCGCTACAGGGACTTCACCGTCACCGAGCTCATAACGCGCGGCCTGCCGTTGAGCCTAACTATCGGGCTGGCGGCGGCCCTGCTGGCGTTCTTCACCGGCGTGCCGCTCGGCGCATACGCGGCATGGCGCGCCGACTCCATGGCCGATCATGCCATCATGAGTTTCTCCATGCTGGGCGTGGTGTTGCCGGGATTCGTGGTCGGGCCGTTGCTGGCACTGCTGTTCGGTATCTACTGGCCGATATTCCGGGTTGGCGGCTACGAGCCGGGAGTGTTGAGTTTTCTCGTGTTGCCGGTGATCACGCTGGCGCTGCCGGTGTCGGCCTATATCGCCCGCCTCATGCGCAACAGCGTCGAGGAAGTGCTGCGCGCGAACTACATTCGCACCGCGCGCGCCAAAGGTCTTGCCGCCCGCGATGTTTTCCTGCGGCACGCGTTGCGTCCGGCCCTGATTCCGGTGGTCAGCTACCTGGGTCCCGCGGTAGCTTTCGTGGTGACGGGCTCATTGGTGGTCGAATCGGTGTTTGGTCTGCCCGGGTCCGGCCGATTCCTCATCCAGGGCGCCGTCGATCGCGACTATCCCATGGTCATGGGAATGATCCTGGTCTACGGCGTGCTCACGCTGCTGTGCAATCTCGTCGCGGACCTGCTGTACGCCTGGCTGGATCCGCGCGTGCGTCTCATATGAGCCGCCGGACACGCGCCGCGCTCATCGTGCTTTGCCTGCTGGCCGCGCTGGCGCTGCTTGCGCCGTGGATAACGCCTTACAGCCACGAATACATCGACTGGGAGCGGCAGGCGGCGCCACCGCAGCTCGAGGCCGCGCATTGGCTGGGCACGGACCGGTTGGGCCGCGACTTGTTTGCACGCAGCATGCAGGCGCTGCGTGTCTCGCTGCTGATCGGCGTGCTCGCGGCGCTGGTCAGCGTGTGTATCGGTGTTGCCTGGGGCGCCACGTCGGGTTACGTCGGCGGCCGCGTGGACGCGCTCATGATGCGTTTCGTCGACATCGTCTACGCGTTGCCGTACGTATTCATCGTCATCATCCTTTCGACGATGTTCGAACGCGGCAGCATCGCCGCACTGTTCATCGCCATCGGCGCGGTCGGCTGGCTCACCATGGCACGCATCGTGCGTGGCCAGACACTCTCGCTGAGACGCCGGGAGTTCGTCGATGCCGCCATCGTCAGCGGCGTGCGTACGCGGCAGATCCTCTGGCGACACATCGTGCCCAATGTCATAGGGTCGGTGATTGCGTACGCGACGCTAGCCATCCCGCAATTGATCCTGTTCGAGAGTTTCCTGAGTTTCCTCGGGCTCGGCGTTCAGGAGCCGTTTGCCAGTCTCGGCAGCCTGATCAACGAAGGCGCACAGGAAATGGAATCCTCACCCTGGATGTTGCTGGTACCAGCCACGCTGCTCACGGTGCTGCTGCTGGCCTTCACCCTGCTCGGCTACGGATTGCGCGCCACGCTCGAGTCTCGCGATGACTGAGGCGCTGCTGACCGTCGAAGACCTTTCTGTGAGTTACGGCACCACGGCGGCCGTGGATTCCATTTCGCTCGAGATCCTGCCGGGCCGCTGCCTCGGCATCATCGGTGAATCCGGGGCCGGCAAGACCCAGGCGTTCCTCGCCATGATGGGGCTGCTGCCGGTGCAGGCGCGCATTGCCGGCCGCGCACGCCTGGAAGGGCACGACCTGCTCGGACCCGCCGCGGCCGCGCTTCGCGGCCGGAGGGTGGCGATGATCTTCCAGGATCCGATGACGTCGCTCACGCCACACATGCGCGTTGGCGACCAGATCGCCGAGCCGCTGGTTACACACCAGGGATTGAGCTGGCGCGAGGCCCGGGTACGCGCCGCGACGCTGCTCGAGCAGGTGCGCATGAGCGACGTGCCTCGCCGCCTGCGCCAGTATCCGCACGAACTGTCGGGTGGCATGCGGCAGCGCGCCATGATCGCCATGGCGCTCGCCTGCGATCCCAGACTGCTGATCGCCGACGAACCGACGACCGCACTCGACGTCTCGGTGCAGGCGCAGATTCTCGCGCTGCTGCGCCAGCTCGGATCAGAACGCGGCATGGCGCTGGCGGTGGTGACGCATGACATGGGAGTCATCGCCGCACTTGCCGATGACGTGGCGGTGATGCGTGAAGGCCGTATCGTCGAACGCGGGCCGGTGGCGCGCATCCTGGACGCGCCGGAACACGCCTACACTCGAGCCTTGTTAGCCGCAACGCCGCGCGTGGAGACCCCGGGCGCGGGGATCTCGCGCGCCAGCGGTCACGCTCCCACGACCACCGCGCCGAGCCCACTCGCGATACACAACCTGCGCGTAAGCCACCGGTTGCGCGCCGGCTGGTTGAGCCGGCCGTCGACGCTGTCTGCGGTCGATGGTGTGTCGCTGCGCATCGAAGCGGGTGAGGCGTTGGGCATCGTCGGTGAGTCGGGTTGCGGCAAGTCGACGCTGAGCCGCGCACTGCTGCGGCTGGGACCGGTAACGGCCGGCGAGATCGTGTGGTTAGGGCGGCCGATCCAGGATCTCGGCGGTGAAGAACTCAGGACCCTTCGTGCCGGCATGCAGATCGTCTTCCAGGATCCGTATGCCAGCCTCGACCCGACCATGCGCGTTAAAGAAATCGTCGCCGAACCGCTTCGCGCCCTGCGACCGGACATGGACGCCGCGCAACGCGCCTCGCGTGTGGCGGCCATGTTGACCAGTGTCGGCCTCGGGCCTGAATACGCGAGCCGGCGCAGCCGCGAACTTTCCGGTGGCCAGTGTCAACGCGTGGCAGTCGCGCGCGCCATGATCCTCGAGCCGCAACTACTGGTGTGCGACGAAGCGGTCAGCGCACTCGATGTGTCGATTCAGGCACAGTTGCTGGAGCTTTTCGCGGCGATCAAGCGCGACCACGGCACCAGCATGCTTTTCGTGAGTCACAACCTCGCCGTGGTGCGCAAGCTCTGTGAGCGCGTGCTCGTGATGTACCTCGGGCGCGTGGTCGAGGAGGGGCCCACCGAGGAAGTGTTCCTGCGGCCCCGTCATCCGTACACGCGCATGTTGTTAGAGTCGGTGCCGCTGCTCGATCCGGTGCGTGAGCGCGCGCGCCTCGCGGTGCTCGAAGTGCAGGGAGAAGCACCCTCGGCGTTCGATCGGCCGAGCGGATGCCATTTCCATACTCGTTGTCCGGCCGCGCAGCCCATGTGCGCCGACCGCAGTCCAGAGCCGGAAGAAGTCGCGAAATCGCACCAGGTGGCCTGCCTGCGGTGGCGCCAGATCGCCACCAAGCATGGACAAGAATCGTGAAATGATCCGGATTCCGGCACGCCGGACTGCGCAAGGCGTGTGGGTTCGCGTTATTCTCCGGTGACTGTTTTTCTCCTTTTCTACGGTAGCGTCATGTCCCCCGAAAACCATATCCGCCCCAGCGAAGGCCTGCGTCACGTCAAGTACGAGATCCGCGGCCGTCTCGCTCGACGCGCCCAGGAACTCGAACGCCAGGGTTACGAGATTGTGCCGTTGAACATCGGCAATCCCGGGGCTTTCGGCTTCCGCACACCCGAGACCATGCGCCTCGCCATGATCGAAAACATGGCGGTGGCCGAAGGTTATTGCCATCAGAAGGGAATCTTTCCGGCGCGTGAAGCCGTGGTCATGCAACAACAGTTGCGCGGCGTCACCGGCGTCAGCGCCGAAGAGGTGTTCATCGGCAATGGCGTGAGCGAGCTCATCGATCTTTGCCTGCGTGCGCTCCTCAACGAGGGCGACGAGGTGCTGATTCCGAGCCCTGACTACCCGCTGTGGTCCGCGGCGGTCACGCTGAATGGCGGCAAGGCGATTTACTATCCGTGCCGCCCCGAGAATGACTTCGTGCCTGACCCGGCCGAGATCGCCTCGCTGGTGACGCGCAAGACGCGCGCCATCGTCGTCATCAATCCTAACAACCCGACCGGCGCGGTCTATCCACGCGCGGTGTGCGAAGGCATCGCGCGCCTGGCGGAAACGAACAAGCTCGTGGTCTTCAGCGACGAGATTTACGACCAGATGACCTATGAAGGCGCCGAGTCCATTCCGATGGCGACGCTGGTGCGCGATACCGTGTGCTGCACGATGTCCGGCCTGTCGAAAATCTACCGCGCCTGCGGCTATCGGGTCGGCTGGGCGGCGTTCTCCGGCAACCTGCGCGGCGCCGGCGACTACCTTTCCGCGCTGGAGCTTCTCTCGTCGTTGCGGCTGTGCTCGAACGTGCCGGCGCAATGGGCGGTGCAGACCGCGCTCGGCGGCTACCAGAGCATCAAGGAACTGCTCGCACCCGGCGGCCGGTTGTTCGAATCCCGTCGCGCCATTCTCGAAGCCACTTCCTCGAGCCGCTTTCTCTCCCTGGCGCCGCCCAAGGGATCCATGTACGCGTTCGTGCGCGTAAAGACGGAAGAGATACTCAATTTCGACGACCAGGCGTTCGCTCTCGATCTGCTGGAGCAGAAACACGTTCTGCTCGCCCCGGGCACCAGTTTCAACGTTCCGTATCGCGATCATTTCCGCACCACACTGCTGCCGGATGCGGCGCTGCTCAAGAAAGTGTTCGCCCGCATCGACGAACTGCTTTCCGCGTACGCCAGCCAGAGTGCCGGCGGAGCGCCGCGTGTCGTCCACGCGGAATCGCGTTTCAAGTAACAGTTATTGGACAAGCGACTTCCGGCCCCTGTTTTCGATGGCCTGAACGCGGGCGCGACGCTCATCGTGCCAAGCCCGCAGCGCCAGGCCGCGGTTCGCGCGGCCTGGGTACAAGCTCAGCGTGACGCCGGCCTGACGTGGTGGAACACACCACGCATCCTGACGTTTGGCCAGTTCGCGGAGCGGTTGCTCCAGGACCAATGGGCGCGCGCCGGTCTCCCGGATCAATTGCTGCCGGCGGGTGCAGAGTGGGCTTGCATCCGTGAATTACGCCGCGAGGCGGGTGGCGCCGCCGAGGCGCGCGCGTTGCAGAATTCCGTGCGGACACTTTTCGATTGGCGCATCGCCGCTTCGCCGCGCGTGCTCGGACTCTCGCCGGAATCAGAGCTGCTGGCCGAAGCTCTGGCTGCGCTCGAGCGCCTGTCCGTCGAACAGAATCGCAAGCCCATGCGCGCCTGGCTCGACGAACTACAGCCGCCGTCGGAAAAATTGGTGGCCGCGGGTGTAGCCAACCTTCCGGCCGCTGCGCGGGAGACCCTGCTTCGCCTGGGCGTGCTGGAAAAATCTACCGGTTCTGCAATTGAAGCGGCGGGCGCCGCGCCGGTCTTCGTCGCTGCCGCTCAGAACGATGAGCACGAGCTCGAATTGATCGCTTCGTGGTGCCGCAGCCAGCTCGAACTGGATCCCGGTCGGCGGCTGCTCATCGTCGACTCGAAGCTTCGCCAGCGTCGCGGGCTCTACGATCGCCTGCTGTCGCAGACGCTGACGCCCTCTGACTGGGTCGCGCCTGTGGCGCGCAGCGCTTCAACCGTGTTTGCGATCGAAGGTGGCCGGCCGCTGGCCGAGTTCCCACTCATCGCCCACGCATTGCTGACCTTGCGCCTGCTGACGGGGCGCTTGCGATTCGACGAAGTCGTGCGCTGGTTGCGAATGCCGTTTCTGGACACGAGCGACGTCATGGCCGGCGCCGCCGTCGAAGCGGTACTGCGCGAAGGAAGGAAACTCGAATTCACGGGTGAGGCGCTTGCGAGCTCGCTCGAACGCGCGAAGGGCGTCGCAACCGGCGCTCTCGCGGCGCGCCTCCGCGTGGCGTTGACGACGCTGGCAGGGCCGCGCCGTACCCCCGCCGAGTGGTCACCGCGCCTGCTCGGATCACTTCGACAGTTGGGCTGGCACGGCGCCCGTGCGCTGCGCAGCGACGAGCAGCAGACCGTGAACCGCTGGCACGCGTTGCTCGACGAATATTCGGCGCTCGGACCCTGGCTCACGCAATCGACCGCGTCCGACGCCGTGGCAACGCTGGCCGACCTGGCTCGAGAGCGGAACTTCGACGCGGCCAGCGTCGAAGCACCGGTGACGATCACCGAATCGCACGACGATCCGGTGGTGCATTACGACGGCATCTGGGTGGCTGGGCTCGATGCCGCGCAGTGGCCGCCGGCGCCACGGCCCGACGTCTTCATACCGCTACGCCTGCAAGTGGCGGCCGGAGTCCCATGGGCCAGCGCCGCCGCACAGGCCGCCGCCGCGAAGGCCTCGCTCGCGGCATGGCGTTCGAGCACGAGCCAACTGATTTGCTCCTGGGCGCGTCTCGAAGGTGACGCGCAACGCTCACCGAGCCCGCTGCTGATTCACTTGCGCGAACGCAAGGAGTACACGCCGACATCGTGCGTCGCCCCGCTGGCGGGCGCCTTGCGCCGCCCCGAGATGGAAGTGATCGAAGACGAGCTGGGCGTGCGAGTGGATACCAGCCGGCCGGTGGCCGGCGGCGTCAAGCCGCTCACGTTGCAGGCCGAGTGTGGCTTCCGCGCGTACGGCGAGATGCGTCTCCGCGCCGACGAGCTCGAGACGCCCGCACCCGGCCTCGATGCGCGCGAGCGCGGCATGCTGCTGCACAAGGCGCTCGAACTCGTGTGGAGAAAGCTCGATCATTTCACGTTGACCGTCACCGAGACGCAGGTGTTGCGCCCGACCATCGCGGACTCGGTCGCGGCCGCCGTGGTTGCTGTTTTCCACGGCGACATTCCGGTGGATTTGCGTCCGGCGGTCGACCGCGAAACGATGCGGCTCGAGAGGCTCATCGCAAACCTGCTCGACGTCGAGCGCACGCGCGCATCGTTTACGGTTGAAGTACTCGAGGCGCGCCGCGAGGTCGGCATCGCCGGCGGGCAGTTCGAATTCCGCATCGACCGCATCGATTCCATCGAAGGCGGGGGTTACGCCATCCTCGACTACAAGTCGGGCGAACCGCGCGCGCCGCGCTGGAACGGCGAAGCGGTACGTGATCCGCAGTTGCTGGCCTACCTCATGGCAGAACGCGGTCGCAATGTGCAGGCGCTGGCCAATGTATCTCTCGTCAATGGCCGCGCGACGTTCAGCGGCAAGAGCTCGCACCGGGGGCTGCTTCCGGGCGTCAGCGGATTGCCCGGCATGAACCCTAACAAGGTGCCGCCGGAGCAGATCGCCGCTGCCTGGGAGGCCGAGACGGGGCGCTGGCTGCACGGGTTGCAGATGGTGGCGGCCGACTACATCTCGGGCCATGCGCCGGTGCAGCCGGCCGCGGATGTCTGCCGCAATTGCCACCTCACGACGCTCTGCCGGCGCGTCGAGCTCGCGCACCTCGACGTCAGCGGAGAGGACGCATGAGCGAACTCGAAGCTGCCGATGCGCTTGCGCGCGAACGCGCGCTGGATGTCTCGGACTCGTTCATCGTCCAGGCGCCTGCGGGTTCCGGCAAGACCACGGTGCTCACACAGCGATATCTCCGGTTGCTGACGACGGTGGATGAGCCCGAGCAGGTGCTCGCCATCACCTTTACGCGCAAGGCGGCTGGCGAAATGCGAGAGCGCGTCCAGAAGGCGCTCGAAGGCGATATCGAAAACCGCTCACCGGCCGATGCTCTCACGCTCGAACTCGCGGCAGCGGTGCGTGCGCATGGCGCGCAACGTGCGTGGGGTCTCGAAGACAGCGCGGCGCGCCTGCGCATCCAGACCATCGACGCGTTCAACGGATACCTCGCCAACTCGCTGCCCATCACTTCCCGGAATGGCTTCGGTCGCACCATCGCCGATGCGCCCGACGACCTGTACGCCGCGGCCGCGCGCGAGACTCTTCGCGACGCCGAGAACGATCCCGATCTGCGCAAGGATTTCGAGCTCATCCTGCGCCGGCTCGATGACAGCTGGCAGCGCCTGGAATTGCTGATTGCCGGGATGCTCCCGAAGCGCGCCGAATGGCTGCCCAACCTGCCGCAGCTTTCGGGCGAGGCGCTGGTACCGAAAATCGAGGCGAGCCTCGCCGCCATCGTGAGCGAAGAGCTCGCGCAGGCTGCCGCCTCGATACCCGCGTCGTTCGTCGAGCAGGCCAGCGCACTCGCACGGTTTGCCGCGCAGCATGTCGACGCCGTCGAACTACCGGATGTCGCCAGTTGGCGTGATAACACGCTGGCGCTCACGAGCGCTCTTGAAGACCTCGCGCGGTGGCGCGGCATCAAGCATCTCACGTTGACCGAGAAGGGCACCGCGCGCGCGCGTCTCACCAAGAACGAGGGCATTCCGGCCGACAATTCACTGGGCAAGAGGCTGCGTGATGATTGGCTGCAGCGGCTGGTGATCATCGACCCCGACCTGCTGGCCGCGCTGGGCGCCATTGGTTCCTTGCCCGATCCGATCGTGTCCGAGAAGGATCGCGGAGCTCTCGAAGCGCTCGCCAGGCTGCTACTGCTCGCCGCGACGCAGCTCACGCGTCTGTTCAACGTGCATGGCGAGTGCGATCACGTCGAGATCGCCGGCGCCGCGCGCCGCGCGCTCACCGAGAACAGCAGCCCGACGCCGCTCGCAGAGCGTATTGGCACGCGGCTGATGCACATCCTCGTCGACGAGTTCCAGGACACTTCGCGCGACCAATACGAGCTTCTGCGGACGCTCACGCAGGATTGGTCTCCGGGCGATGGGCGCACCCTGTTCCTGGTCGGCGACCCGATGCAATCCATCTACGGCTTTCGAAACGCGGAGGTAGGCCGCTTCTCGACCGTGCGCGCTGCCGGCCTCGCGGGATTACCCCTTATCCCGCTCGAACTTCGCCGCAACTTCCGCTCGGCGCCGGCGCTGGTGCACTGGTGCAACGACGTGTTCGCGAGGGTATTTCCCACCGCCGATGACGTGCGCAAGGGCGCGGTGCGTCACCTGGCGAGCGTCGCAGCGCGGACCAATCTGAGCGGCGAGCCGCGTCTCTATCGCGTGGAGGGAGATTGCGGCAGGCAGGCCGAGGCCGACCACGCCGCGGATCTCATCGCCGGGTTGAAGCTCACGCGACCAGCCGAAACCATTGCAGTGCTCGCGGGCGCGCGTTCACACTTGCGCGCGATCCGCGAGAGTCTGGAAAAGCGTGGGGTGCCCTTCATTGGCGTGAAGCTCGAGCCGCTGGCAGATGTCCCGGTGGTTCGAGACCTCGAAGCGCTGGTGCGCGCCCTCGACTCGCCCCTCGACCGGGTGGCGTGGTTGGCGGTGCTTCGCGCCCCATTCGTCGGACTGGGCCTCGCCGATCTCACGGTGGTCAGCGAATCCGCTGGCGAAGGCTCGATACTGTCGGCCTTGATCGATGGGATCCATGGGCTGTCGCCGGATGGGATGGAACGGCTGCTGCGTGCAAAGCCGCTATTGCTGGCGGCGTGGCAGGAGCGCGAACGCGAATCTCGAGCTCAAATGGTCGAGCGGACCTGGCTGGGGCTCGGAGGCGCGTCGGCCGCGCGCGCGGGTGAACTCGCGCATGCGCGGCGGTTCCTCGCGGCGCTCGACGATGAAGATGGCAAGCGACTTCGCGGCCGCCAGCTGGATCTCGACCGGCTCATGGGACGTTTGTACGCGGAAGACCCGGCGCTACCCGACGCCGTCTCGCTCATGACCATCCACGGCGCCAAGGGGCTGGAATTCGATCATGTATTCGTGGTCGGCGTGGGGTTGCGAGGACGCGCCGATGATCCGCGTCTGTTGAACTGGCTCGAGGTTCCACGCGAGCAGGGTGGCGATCACCTGGTGATGGCGCCGATTCGTTATCGAGGCGACGAGGAAGACCCGGGAGACGACGCCATCAATCTCTACCTGAAGCAGTTGCATCGCGAACGGTCCCGCGCGGAGCGCGCGCGACAGGCGTACGTCGCGCTGACGCGAGCCAGGCGTTCGCTGCACCTGTTCGTTCATCCGCGCGTGAAGGAAACCGACGGCGCCCTGGACTTCGGCGCAGATTCGAACTCCCTGTTGCACAGCCTCTGGCCCGCGATCGGAGCAGATGCCGCGAGCTTTCACGCGCTGGGCGGCGATGCCGATTCAGCTGAAGACGTCGCGCCAGCTGCGACTCAGACGCGCCAACGCCTGCGCCGGCAACCTGCGCCGCTCGAGCCACCCGCCGACGTACGGGCACAAGGCCAGATCCTGCCGTCGATCGCCGATCAGGACGAAATCGAATTCAGCTGGGCGCGCCAGACCGCACGCCGCGTCGGCACCGTGGTGCACGAAGCGTTGGAGAGATTCGGGCGCGCGGGGCTACCGCCGGCGGACGAGCTGCCGCGCATGCGCGCGCGCCTCGAGTCGCGGCTGCAGGCATTGGGCATCGAAAAGCAGGCGGCCAAGGATGGCGCCGAATTCGCCCTGAAGGCTTTGAGTGCGACGCTGGCCGATACGCGTGGCCGCTGGTTGTTCGATCCTGGCCACACGCAAGCCGAGTCGGAGCTGGCGCTCTCGGGCGTACGGGGCGCCGACATCATCAACGCAGTGATCGATCGCACGTTTGTCGACGCCGAAGGCACGCGCTGGGTGGTGGATTTCAAGACCAGTCCGCACGAGGGCGGCGATCGGGAGAACTTCCTCGATGAGGAAGTGAAACGATACTCGGCTCAGCTGACGCGGTACGTGTATCTGGCACGCCAGCTCGGACCGCAGCCGGTGCGGGCCGGCTTGTACTATCCGCTGCTCGCGGCGTGGCGCGAAGTCGACGTCGGTTAGAAGGATCCTTCGAAACTGAAGACGCTGCGCCCGGAGGCGTCGGGTGGCGCACCGAGTGTGATCTCGCGCACCAGCCGCTCGGCGTTTGCCGTGCGCCCGGTGATGAACCCCTGCACGAGGTACGAGTTCGGCGAGGACAGCGTGACCGTTCCACTCACCATGAATGGGCCGCCGAGATCGCGCAGCTGGCCCACCACGCTGCCGTTTGTCGATGGCGACCCGTCGAACGTCAGCTCATACGAACCCAGCTCGAGAGGGTTTGCACCCACCTGGCGGAAATCGTGCAACTCGATGGTTCCCTCCAGCGATGCGAGGGCGGGGCCGTCGGACAACACCACGCGCTTGAACTCGGCGACGACGTTGCCGCGCTGATCGCG
>DASQJS010000135.1:0-6465 GCA_035630995.1 Steroidobacteraceae bacterium
TGGGTGCCCGGCACCGCCTCTTTAACTACCAGGTATAGCGCACGCGATACCGGACGATGGTCTCTCCGTCCTTGGCCACCTTCACGGGGAAGCTGATGGTGCGGGAATCTTCCTGGTCGAATTTGTGCGTCTGCGTCAGGATTTTCCAGTTGCTCCAGCGATAGAGATTTTCCTTCACCACGACGTCCACCGGCTGCGCCTTGTGATTGCGCAGCTTCACTTCGATTTCCTCTTCCATCACCTTGCCCGCGGTGTCGACAGTGAAGTTCACCTGGCGGCGCTCACCCACGACGTCGAATGCAGACCCGAGTTTCACGCGCACCTGCTCGTCCTTCGGCGTGTGATCGATCGTGTCTTCGCCGATGAACTCGAGGCTGTCGTCGGCCTTGTCGAGCTGCGACACGCGCAGGCGGCCCGCGGGCAGCGGCACGCCGAGCCCGAACTGCTTGTCGTTCTTGAACTCCAGGTACACGTCGACCTTCTTGTTCATCTCCACGCCCATGTTCCGGTCGGTGTAAGGGCTTGGATAAAAGTACGGCTGCACCGCGCCGTAATAGAGAAGCACCTTCTTCGCCGGGATCTGCTTTGCCTGGTCGAAGAGCTCTATCTGCTTGGTGGAATTGTTCGGCAGCGTGGTCTTGCGGCCGAGCGTGTACAGGTGGAACTCGAAGAAGTCCTTCTGCGCAAAGCCAGCCACTTCGTCCGCCACTTTCGCCGACATCGCCAGGACCTCGCGCCGCATGCGCGTGTCCACTTCCGGCTGCACGCGGTTCACGTCACCCGCGATGAGCTTGAGCTTCGCGTCCGAATACGTGGCCCCGGACTGGTTGATGATGCTGACCCACGCCGAAAGATCGAGCAGCCCGCTGTTGGCATCCGCGCCTTCGTTGAAGATGAGGTTGTAGTCGGCCCACCAGGTGATGCCGCCCGTCTGGTAGGTGACGCGCGCCTTGTGAGTGCCACCGGCCGGCGACTGAATATCCCACACCAGCGTCGGGCGTGTGTTGAGGCCGCCGGGCAGATCCGGGAATCGCACCGAGTTGTACGCCGGCAGCGAGTAGATAGAGCCGTCATTGCCGCGCAACACGATACCGTCGCTGGCCGACAGCAGCGTGCCCGTGATCGGCGTCACCGAGCTGCCGTTTGGCTTGTCCACTGTGATCTGCTTGTCGATGAACTTGAGCAGCAGCTTCTGCGTGCTCACCAGGTCGAACTGGAAATTCTGCTCGAGCACGCGCGTGGCAGGGTCCGTCAGCGATGTGAAGGTGACCGTCGTCGGATCGATGAGCGCGGCCACATCCGTGAACGACAATTGAGAACGACCCTGCTTGATCTTCATCTCGCGGTCATCACGCACCAGCGCATAGCCGGGAACAGCCATGGCGTTGGGTACGCCTTGCCCCGGAATCGGCCGATAGAATTCCGGTGAAATCGCACCGGGCTGCGCGGAGCTGTAAATCGTGATGGCGGTTTCCGCATCGGCACCTGTTGCCGCATTGGCGAAGAGGCCGAGGCAGGCGGACGACACGGCGGCGGCGAGCGGATTACGGAATTTGCGCATGAAAGGCGAACCTCGTTGGGATGGACATGGACACTAACGGTTGCGGTGCGATCGGCGGGCTAGGCCCATCACCGGTGGGAAACTGCGAACCACGTCGCAAGATTGTCGGGAACCCATTTGTGGAATGTGAAGCGGCGCAGCGGCTTCTGGACATAAGAATCGCAGCATATGCAGGTGCGATCCTGTAGGACCAACGGCAGATACCAACCCGAGTGGCGCCTGGCTTTCTTGCGGCGCTTACGCATCGGTTTCGGAAGCCGTGAAGTCCGCCCGTCCCTGAATCTGCGGAATTTTGAACCACGATGGAAGCTGCGAGTCGTATCGAATCCTCTGGCGTAAACCAGGCACCTGCCGCCGGCGGCACTGCGCCCGGCACACCTGCGCCTGCGATGGATCGTGAATTCATCATCAAGAACCAGATCGTCGAGCGTTACCTCGCCGGTCGTCTGCCGCCCAAGGGCGTCACCGACTTTGAAAGACTGATTCGCTCGCGTCCGCAACTCATCGAAGAGCTCGGGCTCGCCGACAAGGTGAACGCGGGCTTGCGTCTGTTAGACGCGGCCGGCATTGCCGAACCTTGGGCCGAGAAAGAGAAAAAGGCATGGGAGAAGCCAGCCTTCGCGATGGGCGCTGCGGCGTTGGCCATTGCCGCACTGATTGGCTGCGCGGTGCTTGGCATGCAGGTGTCCTCGCGCAACGCGATCATCGCCAAGCAGAAACTGGAAAATCTCGAGCGTCCGATTGCGCCATCCACGCGCAAGCGAACCATTCTCGTCGGCGTGGCACGCAATGGCCCGCCCGCGCAGGCGACCCTGTCCATCAGCCACGGTGAGTTCGCCGAATTGAAGGCGGACCTGTCGTGGGCGCGTTATGCCTCGTACAAGGTGTCGATCGATCGCGTGGACCAGGGCCGCGTCGCCGTTCTCGACGGCCTGGAGAAGGACTCCAACGGGCACGTGCGAATTTCGTTGAATGCGGGCGCCTTCGGCCCTGGCGACTACATGGTGTCCATCGAAGGGCTCAACATGCGTCGCGAGAGCATTCCGATTGCCTGGTACCGGGTCGCCGTCACCCGCTGAAGACCCCTCGTCCCTGATCAGGGGCGGATTTCAACCTTATCGATGAGCCGCGGTGCGGTTGCACGCGCGTCGTGCGCCTCGATCGTCGGCTTTCCGTTGCGTTGCGCCGCGCGCCAGCGCCGCGGAACCCGATCGATGGCAATCGCATGGATCGTTAGACCGCCGGCCGCGTCGATGCGCAGCCGCAGCCACTGCTTGAAGTCCTGGATGCGCAGCGACGAGAACGCTTCATTGCTGTGGCGCCCGAAGACGCGTATCGACACGAATAGATAGACCCCCAGGATGAACGCACCCACCGGCCCGCCCACGATGAAAGTGACGAGACCGGAAAACAGCAATTGCGCGATGCTGCCGTAGGCGAGATCGAAGGCGTTCACCGTCAGCAGCAGCGCGAGCCACCCGACTGCGAACGCCGCCGCCAGATGCAGCAGCGCGTGACAGGCGCCGCCGAGGATGCGCCACGAGCGGACATGTGTGTCGGTGAAGAAGATGAATCCGCCGATGACACTGACCAGCCACATGCCGTTCAGCGGGTCGCGGATTGCCGCGTTCAATGCAGCGGCGAGCGCGGTCTGCGCATCGATGACGTCCGCAGCCTCGAGGCTGGCCGAGGCAAGCCAGGCTGACATGGCGTAGAGGAACGCGTACAGCCAGCCGGACTTCGGGTTGAGGGCTGGGAACAGGAAATTCCGCCATGAGAGCCGTCTCGATGTCTTCTCATCGGGGTAGGCCGCCCGCTGCACGAAACCATTGCTCAACTGAAATGTCGACGGCGCATGCGTGGGATGCAGGAATGCGCCACCCCCGCCCGAGGTTATCTTCTGGATTCCTTCCGCGTTCTCGTGCCGCTTGTAGAAGTGCAGATCGCCGGTCAGAAAAATGCGCGCCTTGCGCTTGAACACCTTTTCCTCGAGGAATCGCGTGCTCGAGAGCTCTTCGTAGCTCGAGTGGCTGGGATAGGCATCCTCGAGAATCCAGCGCGGCTCCGGCACGCAGAAGATCAGGCGGGCGGCGTCGTCCATGCGCGAGGCGACTTTCTGGAAGTACTGCACCTGCGGCTCATCGAGATCGGCGCCGAGCTGAAGGTCGATTGCCAGCAGCCACCAGTTGGCGGGTAGTTTGAGCGCGAAGTAGCTGCGCGTTTGCCGCGTGGCGCAGCCGGCGAAGCCGCGCTCGGGACGGCAGAAGATGCGCGAAAACGCCACCAGGCTGTCGTACCAGTCGTGGTTGCCGGGAATCGCAAACACGTCGGGGTGCACGCGGCCGGCAAACGCCATGCTGTAGGGGGTTTCGGTGCGAACGTCATATTCCGCGCGAGTCGGATAGGGATAGACCTCGTCCCCACCGAAAATCAGGATGCGGCCGGCTTCGGTTCCTTCCAGCTCGGGCCGTGCGATGGCGTCCGCGATGGCGTACGTGGAATTCCACCCGTCGCCGATGTCCGCCACGTAATCGAACCAGAAGTCGCCCTGGGCGGCCGAGTAATCGAATTCGTTCTGCGGCTGGCTCGCGAGCGCTTCGATGAGGCGAGTGTCCGAATGGCGGCCGAAAATGTTGGCTATGACCAGCTTGTATGCCGAGTGCGCGAGCACGCGCGGGTCGTACCAACCCACCATCGACCGGCGCTTGACCGGTTTGCCTTCAGCCATCACCCACCCCGCAAGGTCAGCACGGGCGGCTGGTTCACTACGGACCGCGTGGCCAGCCAGCCGGCGAAGCAGACTAACAAGCCGCCGCCCACCAGGCCGTAGAACCACACCCGCGGATCGGCGGTATAGGGAATCTGCAGCACCTGCGTCGCGATATATACACCCGCGATCGACGCCCCTGCGGCGGCGAGCGTGCCCGACAGCACACCCAGTGCCGCGAATTCCGCCAGCAGGCCCTTGAGCACCGTGGATCGCTGTGCGCCGAGTGTTCGCAGGATCGCGCTTTCGTAGCGGCGTTCCTCACGACTGGCCTGCACCGCCGCGACCAGCACCACCAGCCCGGCCATGAGCGTGAAGAGGAAGACGCTCTGGACGGCGGCCACGGCCTTGTCGATGACGGCGCGCACCTGGCGCAGCAGATCGTCGACATTGAACACAGACACGCTCGGGAAGCGGCGCACCAGGTCCGAAATGGTTTTCGGATTGGTGGTGGAGAGGTGTGCCGCGGTCATCCAGGTTCCCTGCGAACCATCGAGCAGACCCGGCGCGAACATCAGGAAGAAGTTCGGCTGGAAGCTGTCCCACTTCACATCGCGCACGCTGGATATCCTGGCGGCGCGCGTTTCACCGGCGATGTCGAACTGCAGCTCGTCCCCGAGCTTGAGCTTCATTTCTTCCATGTACTCGGTGGAAACGGAAACCAGCGGCTTGCCGAAATCCTCGGGCGTGAACCAGCGGCCGGCCTTGACCACGTTATCGTTGCCAAGCGTTTCCGACCACGTGATGTTCTGATCGCGGTTGGCGAATTCGCGGCCGCGGCGCGTCGCGAACTTGATGTCGTCCACGGCCGTGCCGTTGATGTGGGTCATGCGTGCGCGGACCATCGGCCGGGCCCGCGCGTGCTGCGCACCTCGCTCTTCGAGAAAGGTGGTGAACGCCTGGTGTTCGTCGGGCGGAATGTTGATGAAGAAGAAATTGGGCGTGTCGGCCGGCAGGCTGCGACGCCAGTCATTGAGCAGATCGTTGCGGACCACCGCGAGCAGCAGCAGCATCATGATGCCGAGCGCGAACGCCGTGAGCTGCACGACGCTTTCGGTGCGCCGCCTGCCCAGGTTGGCGATGCCATATCGCCAGGAGATCCCCACTCCACCCCGGAAGCGCGTCGTGAGTTTGACGAGCAGCCAACCGGCCAGGGCAACCACGACGATGAATACGGAGAGGCCGACGACGAAGGCGATTGCCGTACGCTGATCGCGCAGCACCCAGTAGATGAGGAATGCGATCGCAATCACCGCCGGACCGAATGCCAGCACGATCAGTGGCTGTGGAGGCCCGACGTCGCGACGCAGGACGCGCAAGGCGGGCGTGCGCGACAACTGCAGCAGCGGTGGCAGCGCGAATCCGCCCAGCACGGCGATCGCGGTGAGAAACCCGATGCCAAGCGGTGCAAGGCCGGGCGCCGGCAGATCGCCGCGCAGCAGCCCCGCGAGCGCCTTTACGAGCCAAGCCTGGGCGCCGAAGCCCACCAGCGAACCCAGAATCGCGGCTAACAACCCCACCATCGTGAGCTGCACCATGCTCACCGTCAGCGTGAACGCGCGCGTTGCCCCCAGCGTCTTGAGCAGCGCGACCGAATCGAGGTGCCGGTGCACATAGCGCCGGGCCGCCATGGCCACCGCGATCGCGCACAGCAGGACGGCCATGAGACTCGCGATGCTCAGGAACCGCGCTGAACGATCGATCGCCGACTTGATCTGCGGGGCCGAGTCCTCGACGTCCTCGATCTCTTCGTTCTGCTTCTTGTTGGCCTCGAGCCAGGTCTTGAACGAGGCGATGTCGTCGCGCGGACCCGCGAACAACTGGGCGCGCCGCAGACGGCTGCCGGGTTGAATGAGCTGCGTGGCCGCCAGATCGTCCTCGTTCATGATCAGGCTCGGAGCCAGCTCGAGGGAGGTGGCTCCCTGGTCGGGACGCGTAATGAGAATGCGCGAGATGCGGAACGTGCTATTGCCGATGTTGAGCTCGGTTCCCACGCCCGCGCCGAGCGCCGCCGCGAGGCGCGAATCCGGCCATACCTCGCCGCGTGCCGGAATCCCGTTTGCCGGCTGGGGCGCGCCAAAGGGTTCATCGGAAAGCACTACCCGGCCACGAAGCGGATATTTTTCCGACACGGCTC
>DASQJS010000136.1:0-3342 GCA_035630995.1 Steroidobacteraceae bacterium
CTTCCGATCGAGATCGCCACCTTCACGCGGTCGCTGGCCGCGGCCGAAGAATTGGCGCGCGTCGAGGGCCGGCCGCCGTGCCAGGTGGATTCGACCGACGCGCCGTTCAATGGCTGGATCCGGCGCGCTGGCGCGGACATCGGAATGATGATGACGCCGACTTCGCAAGGCCGCATTCCGGCCGCCGGCCTGCCGTGGCTCGATGCCATCTTCGGCCGGGACGCCATCATCACCGCGCTCGAGACGCTGTGGTTGTGGCCGGAGATCGCGCGCAACGTGCTGAGGTATCTCGCCGCCACACAGTGCACCAGCAGTTCCAGTGGTTCTGGCGCCGAGATCGGCAAGATACTCAATGAGTCGCGCGCCGGCTTTCCGACTGACTACTACGGCGTGGACACCACGCCGCTGTTCGTGATGCTGGCCGGCGCCTACTACACGCGCACTGCCGATCTCGACCTGATGACCGAGCTGTGGCCAGCGATCACGGCCGCTCTGCGCTGGATCGATGTCTATGGCGATGTCGATGGCGATGGCTTCGTCGAAGCCCGGCCGCGCGGTACCGGCCCCGCGCAGCACAGCTGGAAGAGCTCTCCGGATGCCGTCTTTCACGCCGATGGGCGTCTGGCGACGGGGCCGCTGGCCATGTGCGAAGTGCAGGGCTACGTCTATGCCGCGCGACTCGGCGCGGCGCGCATTGCGCGCTCACTCGGCGAGGCGCCACGCGCCATCTCGCTGGTGGAATCCGCGCAGGCGCTGCAAGCGCGATTCAATACCGCGTTCTGGTGCGGGGACATCGAGGGATATGCGCTGGCGCTCGATGGTGAAAAGCAACCCTGCCGCGTGCGCGCCTCCAATCCGGGACATTGCCTGTTCACGGGCATCGCACACTCCGAGCGTGCGCGACAGGTCATCGCGGGGCTCGGCGACGAGCATTTCTTTTCGGGCTGGGGCGTGCGGTCGGTGGGCGAGAGCGAGTTGCGCTACAACCCGATGTCGTATCACAACGGTTCGGTCTGGCCGCATGACAACGCGCTGATTGCGGCGGGCGCCGCGCGTTACGACGACAAGACGTTCGCGCTGCGCATCCTGAATGCACAGTTCGAAGCTGCGCGACACTTTGAGCTGATGCGCCTGCCGGAACTGTTCTGTGGTTTCCGACGCAAGGGCCAGGAGGCGCCTCTGCATTTCCCGGTCGCCTGTTCACCGCATTCCGTGTCTGCCGGCGCCACCTTCCTGTTGCTCCAGAGCGTGCTGGGTATCAGCATCGATGCACTCGATCGCCAGATCGTGCTCGCGCATCCGGTGGTGCCCGACGGCTTCGACGCAATCTGCGTGAAAAACCTCGAGGTGCAGGATGCGTCGGTGGATTTCACCGTGCGCCGCCACGGTGGTTCGGTGAGCGTGAGCGTGGAGAGAAGGGAAGGGAAGGTGGATCTGGTGATCCGGAGCTGATGCGCGAGGGGTGCTTCCCCGCCCGCCATGTCACACCATGCTGTCAGCGGCTTCCTACGCGATTGTGCGGAGCAGTCCCGCAGGGACGCCATTTAGACTCTGACGCACCTCGCAGGAACCCAGGCATTCCATGGAAATCTCCGCACGCGGACGCACTACGGCGGCGCGCCGCCGCACGCCGCAGGTTAACAAGACCAAGCCTGCGAACGGAAATGGTGGTAGCGGACACACTACCGCGCCAGAACTGGATCTGAAGAAGTTACTGCGTGCACTGCAGGCGGTTCGCGACGGCGATTTCAGCGTCCGCCTCGCTCCGGATCAGACGGGACTCGGCGGCAAGATCGCCGATGCATTCAATGAAATGGTGAGCGCGAATGAGCGCATGGCCACCGAGCTCGAGCGCGCGGGCCAGATGGTCGGTAAGGAAGGCAAGACGCGAGTGCGCGTATCCAGCGAACGCCGCACCGGGGCCTGGAGCGAGATGGAATCGTCCGTCAACACGCTCATCGACGATCTGCTGTGGCCAACGGCCGAAGTCACCCGCACGATCACGGCGGTGGCCAAGGGCGATCTCACGCAGAGCATGCGGCTCGAAGCCGACGGGCGCCCATTGAAGGGAGAGTTCCTGAGGTCGGCAAATGTCGTCAACGAGATGATCACGCAGATGGGCGTGTTCACCTCGGAAGTGAACACACCCATCTGCGTGATCATCTCGTTGACCACGTTCGCGGATCGCAGGAATTCGCCCTTCAGCGGACGTCCATCGGCTTCGAGCCGCATGCTCTGCGTGAGATCGCCTTTGGCGACCGCGGTAATGGTTCGCGTCACTTCGGCGGTGGGCCACAGCAGATCGTCGATGAGCGTGTTGACGGACGATTCCATCGCGCCCCAAGAACCGCTGCGACGCTCGGCCGACACGCGGGTGCGCGTCTTGCCTTCCTTGCCGACCATCTGCCCCGCGCGTTCGAGCTCGGAGGCCATGCGCTCGTTGGCGCTCACCATTTCGTTGAATGCATCCGCGATCTTGCCGCCGAGCCCGGTCTGATCCGGTGCGAGGCGCACGCTGAAATCGCCGTCGCGCACCGCTTGCAGCGCGCGAAGCAATTTCTTCAGATCCAGGTCGGGTGCGGCTGCGGGGCCGCCTCCTCCATTCCCGTTGGCAACCTTTGCTTTGGCGTCAGCTGGCGTGCGGCGGCGCGCAGTTGCGGCGCGTCCGCGTGCGGAGATTTCCATGGTTTGTCTGATCTACCCGGGAGCCTACGAGGTGCGTCAGAGTCTAAATGCCGTCCACGCGGGACTGCTCCGCACACTGATGTAGGAGGCGCCTGACAAGGTGGACGCGGCCGCTCGCGAGGCGCGGCCCCCTCAGCTCCGGATCACGAGGTCCACTTTGCCTTCCCGTCTCTCCACGCTCACGCTGACCGACCCGGTATGCCGGCGCACGGTGAAGTCCACCGACGCATCCTGCACCTGCAGGTTCTTCACGCAGATCGCATCGAACCCATCGGGCACCACCGGGTGCGCCAGCACGATCTGCCGGTCGAGCGCATCGATGCCGATGCCGAGCACGCTCTGGAGCAGCAGGAACGTGGCGCCCGCCGAAGCTGCCTGCGGCGTACAGGCGACCGGAAACTGCAGCGGCGCCTCACGGCCGCGGCGCTTGAAGCCGCAGAACAGCTCCGGCAGCCGCAACAGGTCGAAATGCCGGGCGGCCTCGTATTGCGAGTTCAGGATGCGCAGCGCGAAGGCCTTGTCGTCATAACGCGCGGCGCCGGCTGCGATCAGCGCGTTGTCATGCGGCCACACCGAGCCGTTGTGATACGACATGGGGTTGTAGCGCAGCTCGCTCTCGGCCACGGTTCGTACGCCCCACCCTGAAAAGAAGTGCTC
>DASQJS010000137.1:0-5628 GCA_035630995.1 Steroidobacteraceae bacterium
CCCATGTTGTGAATGTTCCAGCCGGAACCTGCGTACCACGCGGGAGCGTAGTTCGGCGCCTGCACGTCGAGCACGCTGGCGAAGCGTTCGGCCCAGCGCTGTTCCACACCGAGCGCCAGCGCCGCCGGTAGATAGGATTCGTAGAGCTGCGGCGTGAGCGGCGGAGGCGGCGCCTTCATGCGCTTCAGTTCTTCACCCTCGGCCACTTCCAGGTACATCTTGAAGCCGCGGATATGATCCATGATTGACTGCCCGGCCACCGTCGGCGCCTTCAGCAACTTGCCGAACACGCCATTGGCCACGAGCATCGCGAGCACCGCAGCGATGGTGAACCAGCCTCCAGGCGTCGTGAAATGCCACTCCGGATAGTGGTCCGTTCTGCCCGGCAGCAGCACGGCGGGCGCCGCCAACACCAGGCTGAGCACGATGCCGAGCAGATGCCAGCCACCATTGATTTTGAAGAAGCCCGACGAGAAGCGTTCTTTGATGGCGCGATTGTGGCCGGTGCGCGCCTTGCTCACCCGCTCGTGGTTCTTGCTCTCGAGCACCAGCGTGCTGCCGCGTGAGAACAGGCTTGTCAGCAACTGCTGCTCATCGGCCGTCAGCGGTTTGCCGTCCTGATCGCTCGTCTTGTGCAGCGTGAACGTGCGGCCGAACCCCAGAACCCCGGAGTCTTCGTGAATGCGCAGATAGCCCTTCACGGCAAGGCTCAGCACTGCCGCGGCGAAACACTCGTTGTCATACCCCATGCGCATCAGGAATCGCATGGAGGCCGGCGACTGGCCGGCGGGAAATTCGTATTCAGGGATGGTGATGCGCCCCGGCGGGTCACGGCCCACCCGCGCCCAGATGAAGTAGTAATAGATGATCAGCAGCGACAGACCCAGCGCGGCGAACAGCGCCGGCATTCCGTTGTCAGGCAGGTCCCGGTCGAGCAGGTGTTCCGCCGGTGACCAGCCGCTCCGGCCGTCATCATTCATGTAGCTAGCAGGCGGCGGCGCAGCCGCGGAGCGTGTGGACTCGACCGGAGGCATGATGAAACCCTTCGGCCACATGGCGACGATCGTCAGGCCTTCATTGGGCCGAAGGCCGCGCGTAGTCGCGAACAGCGGCCCACTGGCCTGCATCTGGGCCGTGTAGTCCTGCCCCTTCGCTCCCTGCGGTCCGGTGTACGCCTCGAGTTTGATCTCGGTCGCTGGAATCGCCTGCGGCAATTCCACGCGCGCCGTGACGCGATCGATGGGGAAATCCCAGCCGTTGCCCGTGACGTTCCAGTACAGCTCATCGTGATCGGCGAAGTAGCCCAGCTGGCGGTCGGTGCGGAAGATGAGCTCGTAGGTGTATTCGCCGGGCTGCACCAGCTTGGAAGCGTTGCCAATGTAGATGCGCACACCGTTGCCGCGATTTTCTGCGCGCCATGGCTCCGCCTGGCCATCACGCGATGCGCCCTGGAACGCAAACTCCACCACGTACTGATGACCATCGCTGCCGCTATAGGTAGTTGGAAAGTCACGATAGATGCCGCGACGGATCTTGCGGCCTTCGGCACGCACGCGGATGCGTTCGCGCACGTACAACGAGCCGTCCGCATTCACCGTTACGGTTTCGTCGAACGACAGGATGCGTTCGTCGGCGTAGGCGCCTGCGGCACCCGCCCAGACGAACAGCGCCAATACCACTACACGGACACTCTTATATATGTATCGCCAGGCGCTCATGGCATTGCCACCGCCGGAGCCGCCGCCGCCTTCGGGTCCTCGAGGTCGAAGAATTCCGCGGCCTTGAAGCCAAAGCTGTTGGCGATGAGCATGTCCGGAAACTTCTGAATGCGGTTGTTGAAGAGATTCACCGCGCCGTTGTAATAGCGGCGCGCGAACTGGATCTGGTTTTCCGTATCGACCAGCTTGTTCTGCAGGTCCCGGAAATTTTCGCTGGCCTTGAGGTCTGGGTAGGCTTCGGCCAATGCCACCAGGCGGGTAACGCCGTTCGAAACGCCCTTCTCCACCTCGGAGCGCTGCCTGGCGGAATCCGCGTTGGCGCTTTGCCCTCGCATCTCCGCAAGGCTGGTCAGCAACGCGCGCTCGTAGCCGGCGTAGCCCTTCACCATGTCCACCAGGCGCGGGATGAGATCGTGACGGCGCATGAGCTGCACGTCGACGTCGCTCCAGGCCTGGGCCACCCGGTTGCGATCGCGGATCAGCAGGTTGAAGACGATGGCGGCCCACAGAAGGGCCGCCACGACCAGGACAATAAAGGTTGTGAGCATCTGCGCCATGCTAATGGCCGCGGACGCACGGCGCTATCCTGGAATGATTTTCCGCAACCGGTACTCCACGAAGAAGCCAAACAACCCGCCGAACGCGAGCAGGCTTCCGAACAGCGTGAGGTAGCGGTTCGCCACGCGTTCGTGCTCGGCAACCTTCTTCAGCTCGTAGCCGCGGGAACCGTCGCGGACAGCCACCCGGAATGCTTCCCCGCGATAACTGTCGCTGAGTAGATAGTCCTCCCGTACCCGATGGGTATTGAATGCGACCATCTGCTTCGCGCGTTCATCGTGGGTAATCGTGCCGGCGGCGAGCGCCGCAAGCAAAAGGTGGTTGTGCATCGAAAAAATGTTGGTGGCTTCACCGGATATGACTACCCCCGGCGAGTAGTACGTGTACTGCTCGTTCGAAAAGATGAGCCCCATGGCGCCGGCGACGACCAGCGACAACCCCACCACGCACGCAACTGCCGATCCGAACAGCCACCTGCGGATGTTGTGAACCCGACAGGCCAGTTTGGCGTTGATGTGATGGCTCACCTCGGGAATCTGCCGCAGGTCGCCGTGCACGATTCGCTCATCGATACCCTGGAGGAAGGTGGCAAGGTCGACGCCGAACGCCTTGAGGATGGCCTGAAAGATGTCCGCGGAGGGTACCGACTTGTCGTTCTCGAGCTTGGACAGGTACGACTGCTCGATACCGATCGATTCCGCCAACTGAGGCTGGGTAAGGTTTCGCTCAGTCCTTAGCTGCCTGATCTTTTCGCCAACGTTCACGTTCTGCTCCCTGTTAGAAGGACCCGGAGCCGTATGCTCGGGAATTCCTGCGGAGATTAGAAGATGAATATTGGCGAATAGCGATGAATCTGGCGGTCAGGCGAGCGCGACGTTCTCGCCCGAAGGCCTGATCGAATGCGGCTCGTATCCCTTGGCATATTGAATCGGCCGGCCCGCGATATCCGAACGCACGTCGGCGCGCTGAGCGATGTTCACCTGGTTCTCGATCGAAAAGGAGATGCCTTCCTGCGTGAGCGCGATCGACTTCACGCCGGACAAGGGCAGCGGAATGCGCTTCGCGTGGCAGAAGCTGATGATGGCCGCGGCAATGGCGCCGAAATCGAAGCGGCGCCACTCGATGTCACTCGTGCCCGGCATGCGCACCGCCACTTCGATGGCGTCACCCCCCTCCCGGTCAGACACGAAATCCGCCTGTAGAACATCGCCACGCGACAATGGCCCGTTCGAGCGGCGGTCGAAATGCACCAGCGCTTCGAGGACGGTTTCCAGCGGCAACAGCAGTCGCCGGCTTTCCTTTATGGTCACTGCGGACATGGGGCCAGAGTATTCTCGCTCGGGAAAACTCCTAGTACCGGGCCACAATAATCCGCATGTAAAGTGGATATCACGCACGGGATGTGAGGCCCGTCACGCTCGGGCGGCCTCAACTGCCGCTCATTTTGTTACCGGAGGTCTCTTGGCGCTCGGCGCAACCATCTACACATTCGATATCGAACTCGCCGATTCTGATCGCGCCGTCTACGAAACGCTCAACCTGCGCGTCGCGCAACATCCGAGTGAAACACCCGACTACCTGATCACGCGGGTGCTCGCGTATTGCCTGGAGTTCTCCGAGGGCATCGCGTTTTCGAAAGGCCTTTCCGACCCGGATGAGCCCGCAATCTGTGTGCGCGACCTCACCGGTGCGCTCCAGGTCTGGGTCGACATCGGCCTGCCCGAGCCCGAGCGGGTGCATCGCGCCAGCAAGGCGGCGCCGCGCGTCGCGGTGTACACACATAAGGATGCCGCGCAGTGGGCCATGCGCATCCGCGACGCGAAAATCCACCGCGCGGAGAAGCTCGAGGCGTTTGCGTTCGAGCGTGCGTGGCTGTCGGCCGTGGTTGCCCGCCTCGAACGCCGCATGAAATTTTCGCTGGCCCGGTCCGAGGGCGAGATCTATCTCACACTGGGCGCCGACACCTCGCAGACCGTGCTCGAGCGGCCGCTGGATTGAAACTTTCAAACGAAAGATGCCGCAAGCGCATCTACAGTCTCACGCGTTTCCTCCCGGGGAGATAAACATGCTCGTCTCACGTCGCGCGCTGCTGATCGGCGGCGTTACCCTTCCTGTCGTCAGCAAAGCCGTCAACACGCCCGCGTCGGCAGCGGCTCGCATCGATGAAGCGCGTGCGGTCGTCACGGCCATGCTGGCCGCGGAGCCGATTCCTGCGCTGTCCATCGCGGTGATCCAGGGCAAGGAAGTCATCTGGGCCGAGGCCTTCGGCAAGGCCAATCTCGACCTCGGCGTGCCGGCGACGACTGCACATCGGTTCAGGCTCGGCAGCGTATCCAAGATACTCACCGCCACGCTTGCCGCCCGGCTTGCGACGCGCGGAGTCGTCGACCTCGACGCACCAATTGCGAACTACCTGCCGGACCTCCCCGAGCAGCACCGCGCCACCACGTTGCGCCAGCTCCTCACGCATCGCGGTGGCATTCGCCACTATCTGGACAAGGATTCGATGCCGGGCCCTGCGGGAGCTCCCATCGACTACCGCGACTACGCCAGCAATGCCGAAGTGCTCGCGATCTTCATCAACGATCCGCTGGTCGCCAAACCTGGCGAGCGCGTGTCGTATTCCACGTTCGGATACACGCTGATTTCGATCGTGCTCGAAACCGCGGCAAAAACCCCGTTCCTCGAGCTCATACAAAGCGAGATTGCGCGGCCAATGGCACTGGCCTCGGTCGGCCCCGATGCGCCTCGCGCCATTACGGCGAATCGCGTTACGGGTTATCACACTGCCAGGATCGCCGGTGCGGTACATCCGCCGCTCGAAGGCCCGTGGGCGAACATTCTTCCCGTCAATCCCGCTTACAAATGGGCCGGCGGCGGGTTGTTAGCCACGCCCACCGATCTTGCGCGTTTCGGCGCCGCGCATTGGGCGCCGGGTGCGCTCGACCAGCGCACGCTCACTGACCTGTTCACCATTCAGACGCAGGCGACCGAGAGGTCGCCGCCGCTCGGCCTCGGCTGGCGCATCGACGAGGATCCGAACAAGCGGCTGCGCTGGCACCACGCCGGCGGCCAGGACGGCGCGCGCGCCAGCCTCGTTGTGTATCCGAAAGAGAAACTGGCGATCGCGTTCGCCACCAACCTCACCGGGGCTCCGGGCGACGTGAATGGACCGAGCGCGAAGATCGCCAATGCCTTGTTAGAGATACGAACATAACGGGCCACCTGTTATTTCGCTCACAGTCCGGGGACTGCCCTAGGGCGGACCGCACAGAATTCCGGCAATTCGATTGCCGGCAGCCGGCGCGCGAAATAGTTTCGAGCCATGAAAACTTCAAGCCTTCGTCGACTG
>DASQJS010000138.1:0-18997 GCA_035630995.1 Steroidobacteraceae bacterium
TACGGGCATGCTGATTCTCGACAAGGACGGCGCGGTGCAGTCGTGCAATCCGGCCTTCGTGCGAATCCTGGGCCCGGCGGCATCCGTGCCCCAGGCGCCACTGCGGGACCTGCTCGCGCCGCACGGCGCCACGGTCGCGAAGCTCATCGAAGCGAGCCAGGCGTCCGGAGAGCCGCGCGAGGCCGACCTCGAAATTGATCTCGCCGGACCGCGCGGCAAGGTCTGGGTGGAGTTGTCGGTGAACCCGCTAGGTCCCAACCTGCTGCAGGCGCTGGTCAATGACATCACCGAGCGCAAGCGCGCGGAGTCCGCAGCGCAGGAACTTGCCACGCGCGACACTTTGACCGCTCTGCTGAACCGCCGCGGTTTCGATACGGCGTTAGCCGGCTTGATGGCGAATTCGCGACGCGATTCGCGCCTTGCACTGCTGCAGATCGATCTCGATTACTTCAAGTCGGTCAACGACAACTATGGACACGAGGCAGGGGATCTCGTGCTGCGCGAAGTCGCCCGGATATTCGAACGCAGCGTACGGCGCAGCGACATCGTCGCTCGCGTGGGTGGTGATGAGTTCGCGGTATTGCTGCCGGGCATCGAGAGCGCCGCCAAGGCCGAGCAGATTGCCCGCAACATCATCAGCGGAGTCAAAGTGCCGATCGACATCGGCGGCGGCAGACTCGCGCAGGTCGGTGCGAGCATCGGAATCGCGCTTCTCGGCGATGCGCCGGAATCGCCCGCGGCCTTCGCGCGCCGCGCCGACCTCGCGATGTACGCCGCCAAACAGGCGGGGCGCGGGTGCGCGTATATTGCCCCCGCGGCAAACGACGAGCCCGAGGCAACCGCCGCAGCCTGACCGTGTAGGAGTTTTGACGCATCACAGGCGATTTCCGCTGAGTTGCTCGAAAGTCCATTGCGACCAACATCCTCCGCGTCCAAGCCACGCGATGCGAACCCGGAGCCTCGATGAAGCTATTTTCCTGCGACAACTGCCAGCAAGTGCTGTTCTTCGAAAACAGCCGGTGCATGAACTGCGGCATGAACGTGGGTTACTGCGTCGAGCTCGCGAAGATCGTCACGCTGCAGCACCAGACGGGTTCATCGCAGGGCTCGGTCTACGAGGTGTTCTTCCCCAACCAGGGCCTGCGCCACTACCGGCAGTGCAAGAACGGCCGCGACCACGACGCCTGCAACTGGCTCGTGCCCGCGGAGAGCCAGCAGCAGTTCTGCAATTCCTGCCGGCTCACGGAAATTGCGCCCGACCTCTCCAATACTAACAACCTTACGGCCTGGGCCGGCATCGAAGCGGCGAAGCGACGCCTGCTCTACACGCTGTACCAGCTCAAGCTGCCGCTGTCGTCGCGCCAGGAATGGCCGAACGAAGGCGTGGCTTTTCATTTCCTGCGCAGTGCGAATGGCGAGCCCGTCATGACCGGGCACGATGAAGGCGTCATCACGCTGAACATCGCCGAGGCGGACTCGGCCTTTCGCGAAAACATGCGCGAAAAGATGGGCGAGGCCTATCGCACGGTGCTCGGCCACCTGCGCCACGAAATCGGGCACTACTACTGGGATCGCCTGATCAGGAACAGCCCGTCGCTTCAGGGATTCCGCAACCTGTTCGGCGACGACTCCCGGGACTACGACGAAGCCGTGCAGCGCCACTACGAGCAGGGCGCGCCCGCCAACTGGGCAGAGTCATACATCAGCGCCTACGCCACCATGCACCCCTGGGAAGACTGGGCCGAAACCTGGGCGCACTACCTGCACATGATCGACACCCTCGAGACCGCCAAGAGCCACGCACTGTCGCTGCGCGTGCCCGCGGCGGAACGAACCGGCGATCAGATCTCCACCGACACGGTTGCGTTTCGCGACTTCGACTCGCTGACGTCGAACTGGAACGCGGTCACGCTTGCGCTCAACAGCCTGAACCGCAGCATGGGCCTCAAGGATGCATATCCATTCGTGCTGTCGCCGCGCGTGCTGGAGAAGCTGCGGTTCGTACACGATCTCATCCAGTCGCGGCGCGCTGAACAAAAGTCGGAGAGTATTCGCGCGACCGCTTGAGTTACCCTTCGCCTCACAACGAAGGGGATCGCATGCGTCGACATATGTTCCTGGCCCTTGGCTTTTCTCTGGGGCCGGTCGCGGTAGTTGCTGCCGACGATTTCAAACTCAACGCGCAGGAATACTTCGAGCGGCCCGGCATCAATGTGATGTACGGGCAGGACTACTACCCCGAAGGCCACCAGGGCGGCCTCAGCATCATCATGCACGACGAGCGCATCGCTTCGAATGGCGACGTCCGGCTCGAGCCTTCTCCGGGGCAGTGGGCGCCGATCCCGAAACCCGGCAAGCGCGAAATCAACGCGACCACGCAGGAGATTCGCGTCGCGCTTGCCTATCCCGACGCGGAACGCGATCGCAAGGGCTTCAACCCCATCGTTTATCCGGATCTGAAGCTCAACTACACGGTGCGCGCGCGGCCTGAAGGTGAGTCCATCCGCGTCAGCGTCGACTTCGACGCGCCCATACCGAAAGAGTGGGTGGGCAAGGTGGGTTTCAATTTCGAGCTCTTCCCGGGTTTGCTGTTCGGCAAGTCCTATCAGCTCGGCAAGACCGAGGCGGTCTTTCAGCGTCAGCCCAGCGGCCCCGGTGAAATTCCGATCCTGGCGCGTGGAGCAAAGCTCGAAGTCGCACCTGAAACCGAGCTGTATCACCTCACCATCGAAGCCGTGCGCGGCGGTGAGCTCACGTTGCTCGATGGCCGGGGCAACCACAACAACGGCTGGTTCGTGGTTCGCGCGCTGGCGCCCGCGGGCGCAACCACCGGGGCGATCGAGTGGTTAGTCACGCCGCATGCGAAGGCTGGCTGGCTGCGCACGCCGGTCATCCAGGTGTCGCAGGTGGGTTATCACCCGGCGCAGCCCAAGCAGGCCATACTCGAATTCGATATTCGGGATACGAAGCGCGAGAACGTGATCCTGCAGCGCATCGGCCAGGCAGGGCCGGTGAAGGTGGTCGTCGATCGCAGGCCCGCGGAGTGGGGCCGATTCCTTCGCTATCAATACGCGATTCTCGACTTCAGCGACGTGAAGGAGCCGGGCCTCTACGTCGTGCGCTACGGCGGCCAGACGAGCCACCCGTTCCGCATCAATGCCGACGTCTTCACGCGCGAAGTCTGGCAGCCGACGCTCGAGTACTTCCTGCCGGCGCAGATGTGCCACATGAAAGTGCTGGAGAAGTACCGCCTGTGGCATGGCGCCTGCCACCTCGACGACGCGCGCATGTCGCCGGTCAATCACAACCATTTCGACGGTTACCTGCAGGGCCCCACCACGCTCACTAACTACCAGCCTGGCGAACACGTGCCGGGTGTCGACCGCGGCGGCTGGCACGACGCCGGCGACTGGGACATGCGCGTGGAATCCCAGGCCGACACCATCTATGGCCTGGCGCTCGCCTGGGAGCTGTTCCACGTCGACTACGACAACACCAGCATCGATCAGAAAACCCTGGTGACGGAAATCCACCAGCCCGACGGCAGGCCCGACGTGCTGCAACAGCTCGAGCACGGCGTGCTCTCGGTGGTTGGAGGCCATGAATCCCTGGGCCGGCTGTACCGCGGCATCATCGAGCCAACGCTGCGCCAGTACGTGTTCCTGGGCGACGGCGCGCTCATGTCCGACAACGTCGTGTTCGATCAGGGCAAGACGCGCGAGGAAGGCGCTCCTGAAGTCGGCCTGCCGGGATCGCCCGACGATCGCTGGGTATTCACCGAGGAAAATCCGCGGCGCGAGCTGCTCACGGCTGCGTCGCTCGCCGCCGCGTCACGCGCGCTCAAGGGATACAACGACGACCTGGCCGCGCGGGCGCTGAAAGCGGCCATCGCGATTTACGACCGCGCAACGCCGAAGGAGCCAATCGCGCGCGTGGGCGCCGCGACCGAGCTCTACATCACCACCAGGGATCCGAAGTACCGCGCCTTGTTGCTTGAGCAACGTGATGCCATCGCGGCAGACATCGAACGCGTGGGCTGGGTGGTGGGCCGTACGCTGCCGCTCATCAAGGACAAGGCCTATTCGAAGACTATCCGCGACGCAGTGGCGGCCTATCGATTGAAGGTAGACGCGCTCGCGAAGGAAACTCCCTACGCAGTACCTTACAAGCCGGACATCTGGGGCGCGGGCTGGAACATCCAGCGCTTCGGCTGGGACCAGTGGATGCTGCACCTGTCATTCCCCGACCTGTTCCCGCGTACCTATGCGCTGCAGGCACTGAGCTTCATTCTCGGCGTGCATCCGGGGTCCAACACCGCGTCGTTCGTTTCGGGCGTGGGCGCGCATTCGCTGACCACCGCTTACGGATTCAACCGCGCTGACTGGTCGTACATCCCCGGCGGCAGTGCCTCGGGAACGGCGCTCATCCGCCCGGATTTCCCCGAGCTCAAGACCTGGCCGTTCTTCTGGCAGCAGACCGAGTACGTGCTCGGCCGTGGCACCACAGACTATCTATTGCTGGTCCTGGCGGCGGATCACGTGTTGAATCAGTAGCGGGCACTCTACGTGGGCGCTGCGGATCCCTGACGAAGACTCAGCTTCACTTTCCCGTAAGTCAGCCGGCGCCACAGCCACTCCATGGGCCCGAGCTCGTAGCGCGACAGCCACCACTTGCTGAGCGGCACCTGCACGGCAAAGAAAAGGACGAAGGCCAGCAGCAGGTCGAGCGCGGGACCGGCCTTGCCCCAGAACCCCAGCCCCCAGCCGTAAAAGATGAACGTGGCCATCAGCGTCTGCATCAGATAGTTGGTGAGCGGCATGCGCCCGGCGGAGGCCATGGGCGCGAGCCGGCGGCGCCACGCGTCGTTGTGCACGCAGCGCACGATGGTCGCCACGTAGAAAATCATGATGGCGACGCGGCAGACGAAATAGCAGACGATGGCGACGATGCGCGCCGGCGTCGGCGTAACGAAGTCCGTGGTGGTGGCCTGCCATATTCCAAAAACCGCGCCAGTGGCGATACCAAACGCCAGCATCGACCACTGCATGCGTTTGACGAAGGGCAGGTGCAGGGCGGCGTTCTGGAAGAACTGGCGGCGCCCGAGCATGAGGCCGAGCACCATGGTGCTGAACACCTGCACGTAGAAGCCCAGCATCCCGCGCATCATGAACGGCTCCGAATAGAGGATCACGGTCTCGCGATAGTGTTCGCGCGCGGCGTCGAGCCACGAGCCTTGACCGTAGGCGGCATTGTTGGTGGCTTCCCAGGCTTTCGAGACTGCCACGACGTAATCCTTGAATTCGGGCGTGAACACCATCAGGCGGTACAGACCCATGGCGACCGGGAACAGCATGCAGAACGCAAACAACGTCCAGAGCAGCCTTTCCGGCGCGCGGCGCAGGGCGAGCAGCAGCAGCCCGAACAAGGCGTAAATGTGCAGCACATCCCCGGTCCAGAACACGCACATGTGGATGGCGCCAAACACGAATAGCCAGAAGATGCGGCGCAGGTAGATTGACTTCGCGTGCGCGGGATCGCGTGCTTCCAGCCGCTCGAGCTGGATGGTGAAACCGATGGCAAACAACATGCTGAACATGCTGTTGAATTTGCCGGAGAAGAACACATCGCGAAGGTTCTCGGCCCACCGGTCGTAGTTGGCGGGGAACAGGTCGCTGCCCGCGAAGTTGGCATAGAACGAGGTATTGAACCCCGGCATGTTCATGATGAAGATGCCGAGCAGGGCGAATCCACGGATCACATCCAGCGTATAGATGCGTTCCCTCGGCGAGACTGGCGTGGCTTCTGAGCTCATGACCTGCTCCCAAGTAATCGGGCGATGTTGTTTTGGCGGAGTGTACGCGCGAGGATGCGCGCCAATGAATATCCGCAGCCTGACTTTTCTATGGTTTTGCCTGATCGCTCCATTGGCCGGCGTCGCCGCGGAGCCCGCAGCCTTTGACAGTGCCATCCGCGACCTGGGACGCGCCTGGCTCGCGCGGAATGACGGCGTGGGCCTGAGTATTGGCGTCTACGAGAATGGTCAGCGGCATTTCTATAATCTCGGCGCCACGGCGCTCGACGGCAACAAGACGCCGACCAAGGAAACGATCTACGAAATCGGACCCCTGGCCAAAACCATCTCCGGACAATTGCTGGCGCGCGCCATCGTCGAAGGGCGGGCGTCGATCAACGACGAAGTCACGAAGTATCTCGAGGAGCCCTACCCGAATCTCGAGAACGGCGGGGAGCCCGTGCGGCTGCTGCACCTGGCCAACATGACCTCGCAACTCGTCGACAACATCCCCGACGTGAGCCAGGTGCGCACCGTGCCCGGTGAACCGCTGACCACCACGCGCATGCGAGTGCTCGAGAGGTATACGCGCAAGGAATTCCTGCGCCAGCTGCACATGGTGAAGCCGCGCCGCCCGCCCGGATCCGACCCGTACCACTCGAACGTGGCGAGCATGCTGCTCGGCGTGGTGCTGGAAAAGCTGTTTGACGAATCGTTCGATACGATCCTGTCGCGCGAGATCGAAAAGCCGCTGCGCATGGGCAGCGGCACGGCGCCCCTCACCAAACTACTGGCGCGCGGATATACGAACGAGGGTGACGCGGTTCCGCCGTTCACGGCGCCGACGCAGTACTCGTCCGCGTCGCTGCGCTACAGCACCGAAGACCTGTTGAACTATGCCGCCTGGCAGATGGTGGAACGTGATGCGTCGGTGAAACTCGCGCATCAACCCACGTGGACGACGCCCGACAAGCGCTACGCAGTGGGTTTCTACTGGATCGTCACTCAGTCGCCCGCAGGCCGCCGACTGCAGTATTCGGGCAGCACTTACGGATTCGCGAGTGCCTGCGACCTGTATCCGGACGCGAAGGTGGCGGTGGTCTTGCTGTCGAACAAGGCCGCGGACGGCGCGCAGGAGTCCCTGCGCGCGATGTCCGCGAAGATTGTCGAGCTGGTGGCGCCGGGGAAGCCCACGGCGCCGACCGGTGCTGTCAGCCCGCCTTCGTCAGCAGGCGCTCTGCCGCCGGGTCACTGAGCGTGACCTGCACGGTCGCCGGGCGAGTCGCCACGGCCGCACCCTTGTGATTCATGTCGATGCTGCCGGAGAAGTTGGCGCCATCCGCGATGCCGACGCGCGGCGCGAAGATGTTGCCCTTCACCTTGGCTGACTGACGGATCGAGACCGATTCGCTGGCGTAGATATCGCCATCGACACGGCCTTCCACGATCACGAACTTGGCTTTGATGTTTCCGGTCACGCCGCCTTCCTTCCCGATGGAAAGGCTGCGGGTGTGTTCGATCGAGCCTTCCAGCTGGCCCTGGAACTCCAGGTCTTCCTCGCCGTAGAGCTCGCCTTTGAAATGAAGTGTCGGGCCGAGAATGCAGGTGCCCGCGGCGACTTCTTTCTGCGGAGCCGCCGGCGGCGCCATCTTGCCGGGTTCAGCGAAATTCTTGCTCATGGTTTTCTCCGGCTCAGCGGCTCGCGCCGGGGGTGGAGGATCCTTGCGACCCAGCATTCGATTCCATGGTGACTCCGCCATTGAAATTCGCTCCCTCTGTGATGCTGACGCTCGGGGCGCGGATATTGCCGCGGACCACCGCCGTCTGACTGACCTTGACGCTCTTGCGGGCAACCATGTCGCCCTGCACTTTGCCATCGACATCGATGCTCGCGGCATTGACCGCGGCAACGACTTCGCCCTTGGCGCCGACGATCACACGTTGCTGATGATGGATCGTGCCTTCGATGCGGCCTTCGATCTTGATGTCTTCCTGGGCTTTGAGCTCGCCCTTGAAGCGCAGCGTCGGGCCGAATACCGACATGCGTTCATTCGATGCGTTCATGAAATCTCCCTGCGTTGAGGCGCGAAGCGCGGCATAGATTGCGCCGGCTGTCCTACGTAAAACCGTGTCGCGATTCGCAGGCGTACGCGATTCCGTCAAAGGAAAAAACAATATGTAACGTGGGTGCCGGGTGGGGAAAGTGGGGAGAACAAGCCCTTCATCTGATTTGCTACAACTCAGGGCGTCCGCGGCTTCTTCTCCCCACTTTCCCCACCCGGCACCTGACTAATCAGCGCGAGGGGGCGGCCATCAGGATCCTCGAAGAAGGCCATCCACTCTTCGATGCCGTTGGCGTGGCGGTGGATCATGTGCGGCGCGTGCGTGAACTTCACGCCGCGCGCTGCCAGTTGCTGGTGCGCCGCCGCGATGTCGCCAACGCGCAGATAAAGAATGGATTCCTTGGCGGCGCCGCCCTCCTGGCTCAACATCAGGCGCGTGCCGCCGCAGTCGAAGAATGCCAGCGTGCCGAAGGTATACAGGTGAGGCAGGCCCAACACCTCGCGATACCAGGTTTCCGAAGCCTGGATGTCGCTGACCGAACGCGCGATTTGCCCGATCGGCCCGAGTTTCGCTTCAACCGCCATCGTGAATCTCCCTTTGGGTGCGCGAAACCAGGCCCGCAGCTCGCGCCGATTGCGCAGGTTCAACTTCGCCAGCGCGTTGGCCAGGTGGTATTTCACCGCGTTCACACTCACGCCGCGCCGGCGCGCAATCTCGGCGTTGGTCATGCCGTGCTGAACCGCGTGCACCGTGCGCCACTCAGACGGTGTCAGCAGGTCGGCATGCGGCGGGCGGCCGCGAGGGCGTTTCATGAGACCAATCGTAGTGTCACGCCCCTCGATTTTCCCTACCCGTGTCGCCGATCACCGGCTGTTTGCCCGGACTCGTGCCCCTAAGGTACCGTGGTACGCCAAGCGAGGGGGGCTCGTGACTGAACGCGAAAATGCCGACGAGAGCGCCGAGGATTCAGCCGGTGCCGGTGTCGCGGTTGCGTTGTCCGCACTGACGCTGGCCGCGTGTGGCGGAGGCGGGGGCAGTTCTACGCCCCCACCCGTGCAGAATCCGCCGCCGGTCGTCCCGCCCGTCGTTCCGCCGCCCGTCACCATCACCGACGCCGAGGCCGCGCGTTTCCTGCTGCAGGCCCAGTTCGCGGTCACGGACACGGACCTCGCGGCGGTCAAAGCCAACGGCTATGCCGCCTGGCTCACCACTAACTACAACGCTGCGCCGGGACAGACGGGCGTCGCCTGGCTCGACTCGCGCGGCCACAACTCCATCACCAGCGAACAGCGTTACTTCTGGCCGCAGTTCGGCGACTTCATGATCTGGAACCAGTTGCTCGCCGGGCCTGACCAGATGCGCAAGCGCTTTGCGTTCGCCCTGTCGGAATTCTTCGTCGTGTCCCTGAGCCCCATCGACGGGTTCTACCCGCCCTACGTGATCGCCGCGTACTGGGATGTTTTGTGCGCGAACGCGTACGGCAATTTCCGCACGCTGCTCGAGGCGATCACTCTGAACGCCGGCATGGGGTTTTTCCTCAACACCAAGGGCAACCTCAAGGAAGACGCCAACGGCCGGCAACCCGATGAGAACTACGCGCGCGAGGTCATGCAGCTCTTCACCATCGGGCTGTACGAGCTCAATGCCGACGGCACGCAGCGCCTCGACGCCAACAACCAGCCGATCGAGACCTACGGCCAGAGCGACATCACCAATCTGGCGCGCGTGTTCACGGGTTATGACTGGGACTACACCGGCAACGTCAATACGACCGTCGCCTGGCACCCGTATCCAGTACCCAACACGCGCTTCGCCACGAACCCGATGCGCTTCATCCCGGGCAATCATTCAAACCTGGCGGCGACCTTCCTCGGCACGACCATTCCCGCCAACACGCCGGGTCCCGAAGCGTTGCGCATCGCGCTCGATCGCCTGTTCAATCACGCCAACACCGGCCCGTTCTTCGCGCGGCAGATGATCCAGCGGCTGGTCACCAGCAATCCATCGCCTGCCTATGTGGGCCGCGTGGCCGCTGCATTTGCCGACAACGGTTCGGGCGTGCGCGGCGACATGAAGGCGGTGTGGACCGCCATCCTCAACGACACCGAGGCGCGCACGTTGCCTGCCGCATCGGACACACTGTCGGGCAAGTTGCGCGAGCCGGTGGTGCGCCTCGTGCAATGGGCGCGCACCGTGGGCATCACGTCCTCGAACGGCGCATACGAGATATACGACCTCTCGGGCAGCGATACCTCGCTCGGTCAGAGCCCGCTGCGTTCACCGTCGGTATTCAATTTCTTTCGCCCGGGTTATGTGCCACCCAATACGGCAATCGCCGCGGCCGGCAAACAGGCGCCGGAATTCCAGCTGCTGAATGAAACGACTACCGCGGGTTACATCAACTTCATGCAGGGAATGACGCGCAACGGTTACTACAGCTTCGATGTGAACCCGAGTTACACCACGTTGATGACCATTGCGCACGATGTACCTGCCGTGATCGCCTGGCTGAATCTGCGGCTCACTGCGAATCAGCTGTCGGCCACGACTCTGGCAGTGCTGCAGGCCACGCTGAGCGCGTTCAACGTGACCGCCGGCAGCGCGGAAAACCTCAAGCTCGACATGCTCGCCACCGCCTGTTTTCTCATCCTGTGCTCACCTGAATACCTGGTGCAGAAATGAAGCGCCCTGACGTAAACGCCCCCGGGTTGTGGACGCGGCGCGTGCTCCTGCAGCGCGCGCTGCACCTGGGTGCGATGGGTGTGGCCACGCCGCTCGCCATCAACCTCGCCGCCATCGGCGAAGCTGCGGCCTTCGACAACACCGACTACAAGGCGCTGGTCTGCATCTTTCTTTACGGCGGCAACGACTACGCCAATACGGTCGTACCGTACGATGCGACCAACTACGCGCTGTATCACCAGATTCGCGCCGGTGCTGTCGGCGAAAACCAGGCGGGCATCGCACTCGCGCGAGCGGCGCTAGAGCCGACTGCGCTCACGCCGAACAACGGCCAGGTGCTTACAGACAATCTTCAGTACGCGCTGGCACCACAGCTGACGGGGCTGAAATCCATCTGGGACGCGGGACGGCTCGCGGTGCAACTCAACGTCGGACCGCTCGTCCAGCCGACGACGCTGGCGCAGTACCAGAGCACGAATCGCGTGGCGAATCCGCTGCCGCCGAAATTGTTCTCGCACAACGATCAGCAATCCGTATGGCAGTCGAACGGAACGGAAGGCTCGACGGTGGGCTGGGGTGGCAAGCTCGGCGACATCGCCATGTCGAGCAACGCCACCAACTCGCTGCTCACCTGCATCTCCGCGTCGGGCAACGCCGTGTTCGTCGCGGGACGCGATGCATTGCAATACCAGGTGAGCCCTGGCGGCGCAGTGCGGATCAACGCATTGAACACGCCGCTGCGGGATGCGCTGAATGCCATCATCACGCGCCAGAGCAGCCACGTGCTCGAAAACGAATACGCCATCGTCACGCGGCGGTCGATGGACATGGAGGGCGTGGTCAACACCGCGCTCTCGGGCGTGAACCCGACGACTCCGTTTGGCACCGGCAATGGGCTCGCGAACCAGCTCAAGATCGTGGCGAGGCTCATCGGCGCGCGCGCCACGCTCGGGATGCGCCGGCAGGTGTTCTTCGTGTCGCTCGGCGGTTTCGACAATCACAACCTGCTCATGCAGGACCATCCGAATCTCATGACGCGCGTGAACGAGGCGATGAGCGCGTTCTATGCGGCCACCGTCGAGCTGGGTGTGGCTGAGAAAGTGACTACGTTCACCGCCTCGGATTTCGGGCGCACGTTGAGTTCCAACGCGGATGGTTCGGATCATGGCTGGGGCAGCCATCACTTCGTCATGGGCGGCGCCGTGAATGGCGGGCGGTTCTACGGCACCGCGCCGCACGTCTCCATTCAGACCGACGACCAGGTGGGGCAGGGGCGCCTGTTACCGAGCACGTCCGTCGATGAGTTCGCTGCAACGCTGGCGCGCTGGTTCGGCTGCAACGCCGGCGAGTTGCCCGGCATCCTGCCCAACGTCGGCAACTTCACCAACACCGACCTGGGCTTCGTGTAGATCGGCTGAATCGGATTTCGTATACGATGTGGCCATGAACGACCACGACCTGAGCCGGCGCGATTTCCTCGCCGCCGCCGGTGGCACCGCCGCAATGGCGCTTGCTCCCGCCTCGACGATTGCGGCGGCCGGTTCCGCGAAGCCGCTCAATCTCGCCATCGTCGCGGCCCCGAGCGGCTCGTATGTGTCCGCGGACACGCGCCTCACCTCGCTGAACAGCGGCGCAACGCCCGGCAGCTCCGCGGATCCGGCGCAACTCGCCTTCGGCACCGCGCCCGAGAAGGGCACGCAATGGGCGCAATACGATTGGAACGAGCCCATCTCGACGAACGCCATCGACGTGTACTGGTGGGGCAAGCACTGGGGCATTGCATTGCCGGTGGCGAGCCGATTGCTCTACTGGGATGGCGAGCAGTTCGTTCCGGTGAAGAACGCGCGCGGGTTCGGTCTCGAGCCGAACGCCTTCAATCGTACTGAATTCGATGCCGTCACGACGCAGCGTCTGCGCCTCGAGATCGATCCGGCAGCCGACAAATCTGTCGGAGTCCTGCAGTGGCGCGTGTGGAGCGTCGGCGACGTGCCGAAGTTCGCACCGGTGGTGACGGCCGGCGTGGACCGTACCGTCATGCTCGGCGCGCCTACCTATCTACTGGGTCGCGCCGCGTGGCTCGATCGCAAGCGCGGCGACGCCGCGCGCTGGCGCAAGATTTCGGGGCCGGGCGTCGTGACGTTCGCCGATGCGGACGCCGCGCAGACCGCGGCGCAGGTTTCCGCGCCGGGCGACTACACCTTCGAGCTCAGCGCGCAGGGCGATGGCTTCACGACCAGGTCGACGCTGCGACTGCGCGCCGAAATGCCGCCACCGCGGGACCGTCTCGATGTGGTCTACACCACGCCGTATGCCATCCTGAGCCCGTTGTGGAAGGCGCGCGCGAAGGCTCTCATCGTCAACTGGATTCCGCATTGCGTGCGCTACTGCGAGCGCACCGACCTCAAGATCGGCGAGGGGGGTCTAGACAACTTCATCGAAGCCGCGAAAGCGTTGCGCGGCGAGCCACACGGCAGGCACAAGGGCTACGTGTTCTCGAACGCGTGGATCCACCAGACCATCGAGTCGATCTGCATCGCACTGATGGTCGATGCGCAGGGCGACCAGGAAATCCTTGCGGCGCAGGCGGGGATGCGCACGACGCTCGAGAAGTGGATTCCGATCGTGCTCGCGGCGCAGGAGCCCGATGGTTACCTGCAAACCGCGTACACGCTCGCGGATCGTGCCAAGTGGCCGTCGCGCTGGAATCCGGGGAATCGCGGCGATCACGAAGGGTACGTCGCGGGATACTTCATCGAGTCCGCGATCAATCACTACACGCTCACCGGGGGCAAGGACCTGCGGCTCTACATCGCCGCGAAGAAACTCGCCGATTGCTGGGTGGCGAACCTCGGTCCCGGGAAAAAGGTGTGGTTCGACGGACACCAGGAGATGGAGCAGGCGCTCGTGCGCTTCGGCCGGTTCGTGAATGACATGGAAGGCCCGCTTCCGGGAACAAACAAGGGCAAGGGCGATGCGTACATCGCGTTGGCGCGGTTTCTGCTCGAATCGCGCCGCGGCGGTTCGGAATACGACCAGAGCCACCTGCCGCCGCAGCAGCAGTACGAGGCCGTGGGCCATGCGGTACGCGCGGTGTATTTCTACTCTGGCATGGCGGACATCGCGGCGGAAACGCACGACCGCGACTACCAAAGCGCGGTGCGCTCGCTCGCCGACAACATCGTGAATCGCAAGTACTACGTAACGGGCGGCGTGGGCAGTGGCGACACCGCGGAGGGCTTTGGCGGCGACTATGTGCTCGGCAACGACGCCTATTGCGAATCCTGCTCGAGCTGCGGACTCGTGTTCTTCGACTACAAGCTAAATCTCGCGTACCACGACGCGCGCTACGCCGATCTCTACGAGGAGACGATCTACAACGCGCTGCTTGGCGCAACCGACATCGAGGGACGAAACTTCTGCTATACGAATCCGCTCGTAAACACCGAGCGTGCGGCGTGGCATGTTTGTCCGTGCTGCGTAGGCAACATCCCGCGCACGCTGCTCATGCTGCCCACGTGGTCGTACGTGAAAGATCGTGCAAGTGTGTACGTGAATCTCTTCGTCGGCAGCCGCATCAACGTGGGTGAGGTGGCGGGCACGCCGGTCGAGATGGTCCAGGAAACCGATTACCCGTGGAAAGGCGCGGTAGCGATCACCGTCAATCCGCGCGATGCGCGCACGTTTTCCGTCAAGGTTCGCGTGCCCGATCGTGCGACGAGTGCGCTGTACTCGGCCACGCCGTCCGTGAAGGGCCTCGGCAAGCTGCGCGTGAACGGCGCGCCGCTCGAGGTGCGCATCGAGCAAGGCTACGCCGTGATCACGCGCGAGTGGCGCCGCGGCGATCGAATCGACTTCGAGCTGCCGCTCACGCCGCAGCGAATCACCGCGGACGAGCGCGTTGCAGCCACGCGCGGCAAGGTGGCGCTGCGCTACGGGCCGTTGCTATACAACGTCGAGCTTGCGGACCAGCCGCGCCTGGATCGCGCGCTGGGGCAAGCGCCGCTCACCGCGGAGTGGCGCGGAGATTTGTTAGGCGGCGTAATCACGCTCAAGGGGAAGTGGGACGACGGCTCGGCACTCACGGCCGTGCCAAACTTCGTGCGCATGAATCGCGGCGAGATTCCAGCGCGCGAGTATCCGACGGAGAAGCCGCTCGACAAGGTGTACTCGCAGGTGTGGATGAAGGCCTGATGATGCATCTTCAGTTTCCGTACAGGAAGGGCGCGCCATACTCATCCATCGCAGCCTTCCCTGTGGAGATCCCGGTGCGCTCACTAACAACAATCAAGACATTCCGCGGTGCAATGACGCTGATACTCGTCCCTGCGTTGCTGGCGCTCGGTGGCTGCGCCACGGCCGATGTAGCCATGAAACTCGCGCCGGATCTGGCGGCGACGACCGCGTTGCCGGTGACGGGCCGGGACCCGGGGACTCAACTCGCTTTCGGGCGCTGGCACGTCGCGATGCCGGCCCCGTACCGGATGGATGGCTGGCAAATCTCGGGCACGCCGCGATTCGTGCCCGCCAACTCCGAGCTATCGGTCAAGGCTGAGCGTGCATCGCTCGAATTCGAGGTCGTGGCGGACGCCGGGAGTCGCCCCGCCTCGGCCGGCTGCCTCGCGCAGGGCAGGTTTGCGAGCCTCACCACTTTTCACGCGCGCTCGGAAGACGAAACTTCCGTCACGATTCCGGGTTTCCCGCGGCTCGACTGCGAGTTCTCGGGCGCACGCACCGGCACGCTCGCGCTGCGTGCGGACTTCGCCACTCAACGCGATTGGGGCGACGCCAGGTTCGGCGCCGACCACTGGCTCGTGCGCTCGGTGAACACGCACGCGAAGCAGCGTTCCAACTTCCCGCTGACTCGGTTTGGCTACGAAATCGTGCTCGGCGAACGCGTTGTCGCCGCGGTGGAAACCTACGGCGCCGGGCGTGTCTGGGTACTGCCGGACCTTTCGCGCGAGCAGCAGGAGCAGCTGTCGACCGTCGCCGCGGCGCTGCTCTACTACGGCAGGCTGCTGGACCTGCAGGAATAATGGTGTCAGGCACCGTTTCCTAGGAATCGGTGCCTGACACCATTTATCAGTCGATCTTGGTGAAGTTGATCGTCCGGTCCTTGTAGCGCGTGGCGGCCCACTTGGCGGCATCTTCGGTCAGAGTCATCAACTGCTCGACCTCGATGAGCACGGCATTGTGATATGCGGCGAGCAGCTGGCGATTGGCCGAGCTCTTCGCGGCGCTGCCGTATTGCGCAGGGCCGAGGTCGGCTTGAGCGGCGGTGATGGCGGCGAGGCGTGACTTGCGCGCGGCTTCCACCTGCTGGGCAATGGCCGGCAGCGCCTTGTTGTACTCGGCGATGATCTGATCGAACGCGGCCTTCAGCGTCACTTTGTCCGCTGCCTGGTCGGCCGCGGACGCGCATCCACCTTCGCCGTCGCTGCACTTGAGCGACTTGCCGGCCTTGCTCGCAATCTCGGCCTCGCGCGCGCGAACTCGCTGCTGGATATCGGCGACTGCGGCGTACTGCGCCTGGATGCCGCGCATCGTCGACGGATTCGCCTGGTAATCCGCGTAGTGATCGGCCGCAGCGGTCACGGCTTCCGGATCGGCGGCCATGGCCTTCACGTCCTTCAGCGCGTTCTGCTGGGTTGCCTGCTGCATCTGCATGGCGAGCTTCATCTTTTCTTCCTGGCTCATGGCCGCAATTTGCGCCTTCACCTGCTCGGCGTAAGCCGGATCCCGCTGGGCACGCTGGAAGTCGATGACGCCACCGGTTTGCGCGGCTGTGGGTTGGGCCGCGGCGCCGGCTTCGGTGCTGAGCTTCTCGATGAAGGTGCGCTGATCCTTGAGCTGCTTGCGCAGCGCGACGAGTTCCGGGCTGGCGAGCCAGGCAGGGGCCGCGGCGGCCGTGGCCGGGGGTGCCGGCACGCGCGCATGCATGGCCTCGAGGGATTGCTGGGCCGAGGCGGCGCTCGCGAGCATCAGGCCGGCCGCGAGGGCGAAGAACTTCAACATGAACAGAACTCCCGGTAATTCAGTGGATTTCGAAGGGCGCGGAGTATGGGGAACGCCCTCGGCTCGCGGAAGTGACCGGTGTCAACGCAGTTATGAAAAATGAGACTTTAGTTGTGGTTGGGTTTGCGGGCCCCTGCCTTGGGCTATCCTCTGGTGCTTCCTGAGGGGGAAAAACATGCCGCTGACACGCTGGACTTCGATCCGTTTCGTTTATGGGCTGGCCCTGGCCATGTTGTTTGCTAGCCCGGTGCCTGCTTCCGAGCAGCCGCCCACGCTCGCCATAGGCGCCGCCATGCCGCCATTCTCGCTGCCCGGCATCGATGGCAAGACTTACACCGAGAAGAGCTTTGCCAGCGCCGACATTCTCGTCATGGTGTTCACCTGCGCGCATTGCCCCACGGCACAGGCCTACCAGGAGCGCATCAAGAAGCTGGTGACCGACTACGCTTCGAAGAACGTCACGCTGATCGCCATCAATCCGAATCACGCCGACGCCGTGCGCCTCGATGAGCTCGCGTACTCGGACCTCTCGGACTCGTTCGAGGAAATGGTGGAGCGCGCCAAACAGGAGAAGTTCAACTTCGTGTGGCTCGACGACGGCCCGAAGCAGGAGATGTCACACGCCTATGGCCCCGTCGCCACGCCTCACGTGTTCATCTTCGACAAGGCGCGAAAGCTCCGCTTCGAAGGGCGCATCGACGACTCCGAGCGTGAATCGTCGGCCACCAAACACGACACGCGCGCGGCGTTGGACGCGCTGTTGAAGGGCAAAGCGCCGCCGGTAGTCACGACCAAAGTGTTCGGTTGTTCGGTGAAGTGGGCCGACAAGGTGCCCGACTACGCCAACTACAGGAAGAAGTGGGCCGCGGAACCGGTGACGCTGGAAAAAGCCGATGCCGCCATGCTCAAGGCCATTCGCGAGAACAAGGACTCGGGGAAAATCCGCTTCATCAATGTGTGGGCCACCTGGTGTGGTCCATGCATCACCGAGTTCGACGAACTGGTGGAGCACAACCTGCGATTTCGCATCCGCGGATTCGAGATGGTGACCATTGCGGCGGAGTTTCCCGACCAGGAACCGCAGGTGCGCGACTTCCTCACCAAGAAGCATGCGTCGATGAAGAACTACATCTACGCCACCAAGGACAACGATGCGATGAGCGAGGCCCTGGATCCGGCCTGGAAGGGCCCGTTGCCTTACACCATCATCGTCGACGAGAAGGGCAACGTGATCTACCGCGAGATGGGCTCCATCAACTTCCTTGCGATGCGCCGCGCCATCGTCCCGGCGCTGAATCGCCTGACACCTTGGCAGGGCCTCTCACCCATCAAGCCTTGAATGGTCCCTGGAATGGTGCCAGGCACCAATTCCTGGAAATCGGTGCCTGGCACCGTTTCCGGAGCGTAAGAAACGCCACGTCCGTTCGTCATCTGTCTGAACCCAGACAGGAGGCGAAAGTGTGCGTACCCCTATCCTTGCAAGTGCGGCGGCCGTGAGCGGCGCTGCCGGCGAAGACATCGCTGCGCTCGCGCGGCAATACGGCCCCGTGGTTTTTCGCGCTGCGTGGCGCGTGCTGGGCGGCCGCGCTGCGGCGGAGGACGTGCAGCAACAGGTATTCCTGCGGCTCATCGAATCCCCACCCGGAAAGGTGGAATCCTGGCCGGCGTACCTGACGACCGTCGCCACGCGCCTCTCCATCGACCATCTGCGCCGGCAAAGGCGCTGGAAGTTATTAGCGCCGTTGTGGAAATCGGATGAGCCAGAGCCCGATGACTCCCCGGCCGAGGACGCCGAGCGCGCCGAAGCCAGCCGGTTCATGCGCGCCGCGCTGGCGAGGCTCAATCCGCGCGACGCATCGTGTTTCGTGATGCGCCACCTGCATGGTCTCGCGCCCGCTGCGATCGGCGCGGCGCTGGGCCTTTCCGAAAATCACGTCAGCGTCAGTGTGCACCGCGCGCGCAAGGCGCTCGAAGCCATCGCTGCCAAGGAGCTATCCCGATGAACTCTCTCGACCGGACCCTGGAATTGTTCGCCATGCGCGAGCCCGATCTGGCGCTGGTGAATGGCGCGCAACACAAACTCGAGGCGCTGGTTGCCGCGCGTGTTTCGACGGCTGCCGCGCGGCGGCCGGTGCGCGCCGCGCGCGGCTGGCTCGCGGCCGCGGCCACCGCCGCTGTGGTGGCAGTGGCGATGCTGTGGCTGCCGTTCGGATCCGCACCGGTGCTGGCTTTCGCGAAGATCCAGGAGCACTTCCGCGACTTCCGCACGCTGCGCTTCGACGTCGAGCAGCGCATGGACGGCCGGCTCGTGATGGAGTCGCGCGTCAGCGTGACGTACGACGGCAACGTGCGCACCGATGTCGGCGACGACGTCACCGTGATCGTGAACTCCACGGAGCGGCGGGTGCTCACGCTGATGCATCGCTCGCACGTGGCCATACCGTCACC
>DASQJS010000139.1:0-7235 GCA_035630995.1 Steroidobacteraceae bacterium
CGTGAAATTGCGGATCTCGTTCATTTCTTCAGCACCGGCGCGTAGCGGTTGTCGTCGCGGATGACTTTCGGCACCAGCGTGCGCAGCTCGATCGACACGGGCTCGTACACCACGCGCTGCTTGTCGGCGTCGTAGCGCACTTCGACGTTGCCGATGAGCGGGAAATCCTTGCGGAACGGATGCCCGATGAAGCCGTAGTCCGTGAGGATGCGGCGCAGATCCGGGTGACCGGTGAACAGGATGCCGAACAGGTCGAACGCCTCGCGCTCGAACCAGTTGGCGCCGGGCCAGATGTCGACCACGGAATCGATGATGGGATCTTCGGCATCGACACAGCGCGAACGCAGGCGCACGCGCTGATTGTGCGTGATCGACAGCAGGTGATACGCGACGGCGAAACGCGCGCCGTCATGCGGCTTGCGCGGTGCGTCGCGATTCACGCCGCGGCTGAACCCCGAAGCCGTGGCCGAATACGTCTTCCACTCGGTCGTGCCGTAATCGAGATAGTCGATGCCAGCGACGTCGATGAGGATTTCGAACTTGAGCTCGGGCGAGTCCCGCAGGCTCAGGCACACTTCTTTCAGGTTCTCCGGCTGCACTTCGTAGCACAACTCATCGGGGAGCGACGTTATGCGCGTGAGCAAGCCCGGCAGGCGGGCGTCGATATTCGCGGCAAGGGTCGTGATCTTTTCGGTCATGCGCGCTTCGGGATATTCGCGATCGAGCTCGTGCGCTCGATCTTCTTCTGCAGCTGGATGATGCCGTACAGCAGCGCTTCGGCCGTTGGCGGACAGCCGGGAACATAGACATCCACGGGGACGATGCGGTCGCAGCCACGAACGACCGCATAGGAATAGTGGTAGTAGCCGCCACCATTCGCGCAGGAGCCCATGGAGATGACCCAGCGCGGCTCGGGCATCTGGTCGTAGACCTTGCGCAACGCCGGCGCCATCTTGTTGACCAGCGTGCCGGCGACGATCATGACGTCTGACTGTCGCGGACTCGGACGAAATACCACGCCGAACCGGTCGAGGTCATATCGCGACGCGCCGGCATGCATCATTTCGACGGCGCAGCACGCCAGACCGAAAGTCATGGGCCACAGCGAACCGGTGCGCGCCCAATTCATGACGGTGTCGACGGTGGTCGTGACGAAACCGCGCTCGGCGAATTCGCCCGCGGCGGCGTTTTCGTCTACACCCTGGTTCTCTAATCCCATTCGAGCGCTCCCTTCTTCCACTCGTAGATGAATCCGACCACGAGGATGAACAGGAAGATGCCCATGGACACGAGGCCGAAGGTACCGATGCTGTCGAGCACCACGGCCCACGGAAACAGGAATGCGATTTCGAGATCGAACACGATGAAGAGGATGGCGACGAGGTAGTAACGCACGTCGAATTTCATGCGGCTGTCTTCGAAAGCTTCGAAGCCGCATTCATAGGGGGAGAGTTTCTGCGCGTCGTTTCTGGCTTTCGCCTGCCAGCGGCCGATGATCAGGCCCAGCGTCATCAGAAGGAGCGCAAGCCCCGTCGCGACGGTGAGGAAAATCAGAACGGGCAGATAGTTGGCAAGCATCTGTTGAGCCCTAAACCGTCATCGAGAACCATCGCGAAAAGGGGCAGCAACCTCTCAACGATGAGAGACAACCGCCCCCGGAAAATTCGGGCGCGATTGTAACAGGGTTAACAAGGATGGTGCCGACGGGGAGACTCGAACTCCCACGGATCGCTCCGCTAGCCCCTCAAGCTAGTGTGTCTACCAATTCCACCACGTCGGCGCCCAGGAAATTTTTTAAGGTCAAATCTTCAAGGCTTAATTCAAGGCTTCGCCGGTTCCGGGGTCGCCTGTTCCACCGGAGCTGCGGGCACGGGCACCGCATTCGCATCCACCGGCGGCGGTGCTGGCGCGGGCGCCGGCGTGCTCACCGGCACCTTGTCCAGCAGCGAGGTCGGTTGCACCCGGGCATCGCGCTGGAAGAGATAAGTGAGGCACAGGCTGTTCAGCATGAAAATCGCGGCAAATATCGCGGTCATGCGCGACAGGCCGGTAGTCGCGCCACGCGCGCCGAACACCGTACCCGAAGCACCGGCTCCGAAGCCCGCGCCGGCATCCGCACCCTTGCCTCGCTGCAGGAGCACGAGCCCAACGATGGCGAATGCCGAAAGAACCTGCAGAATTGTGAGAATCGTTCGCAACATCTATGTGTACCTAAATCAGGCGCGCGCCGCGGCGGCAATCGCGAGGAATTCTTCGGCCTTGAGCGAGGCGCCGCCGATGAGCCCACCGTCCACGTTCGGCATCGAGAAGAGCTCCGCGGCGTTCGCGGCCTTCACGCTGCCACCGTACTGGATGCGCACGAGGGCGGCGATCTTAGCATCGCGACCTGCGATTCGCCCGCGGATGTGGGCATGCACTTCCTCGGCCTGTTGCGGGCTCGCCGTCTTGCCGGTACCGATGGCCCACACGGGCTCGTAGGCGATGACGGCACGCGAGAACGCGGCGACGCCGGACAGATCGAGCACGGCGTCCAGCTGACGGTCCACCACCTCGAACGTGCGGCCGGCTTCGCGTTCGGCGAGCAGTTCGCCCACGCACAGAATGGGGGTCAGTCCCGCGGCGAGCACAGCAGCAAATTTTCGCGCCACCAGCTGGTCGGTCTCGCCGAACAGCGCGCGCCTTTCGGAATGGCCAACGATCGCGCCGGCGCAACCCACGTCTTTGAGCATGGCGGCGGACACTTCACCGGTGAATGCACCCTGGGTTTCGGCACACACGTCCTGGGACCCCAGGCTGATGCGCGAACCGGCGAGCGCACGGGAAAGCTCGGCCAGGTAGACGAACGGCGGACACACCCAGACTTCCGCCGACGAGTTCGGAAGTTTGTGCACGATGGACTCGACCAGCGCCGCGTTTTCGGCGCGCGAGCCGTGCATTTTCCAGTTGCCTGCGATGATCTGGCGGCGCATTTGTTTAGCCATTTAGTGGCCGTTTCGGCCGCTCAAAAAAGGGGCGCGATGATAGCGGCGCGCCCCTCAGGACGCAACGCGGCGAACCACGGCGGCGATTTCCTCGGCACAGCTGACCGTATCGGTCTCGTCGCGCGCCTCGACCATTACCCGGATCACGGGTTCAGTGCCGGATGGGCGCAGGACCACGCGCCCCTCGCCCCCCAGGCGCAACGACACCTTCTGCACGGTGTCTTCGACCTCGGGAATGGTCTTCGGATCGAACCGTTTCGCCACTTTCACATTGATCATGGTCTGCGGGAAACGTGACATTCCCGCGGCGAGTTCCGCCAGGCCCTGCCCCGTTTCACGCATGACGGCCAGGACCTGAAGTCCCGCCATCAACGCGTCGCCCGTGGTGGTCTTGTCGAGCAGCAGAATGTGCCCCGAAGACTCGCCACCCAACGATCCGCCGTTCTCGCGCAGCATGGCCAGCACGTAGCGGTCGCCTACCTGCGCGCGCTTGAATTCAATGCCCTGCTCGCGCAACGCCACTTCGAGTCCGAGATTGCTCATGACGGTTCCGACTACCGGACCCCGCAGTGTTCCGGCGCGCTTGCGCGCCGTCGCGATGATGTAAATGAGCTGGTCGCCGTCGACGATGCGCCCGAGCCCATCGACCATGACAAGGCGGTCGCCATCACCATCGAGCGCAATGCCGGCGGCCGCGCGCACACCCGGCACGGTGAGCTGCAGCAGGCTCGGCGCGGTCGAGCCGCAGCCGTCGTTGATGTTCCGGCCATTCGGCGAACAGCCGATGGGGATGATCTCGGCGCCGAGATCCGTGAGCGTGCGCGGCACCACTTTGTAGCCGGCACCATTCGCGCAATCGACCACCAGCTTCATGCCTTCGAGCGTCATGCCCTTGGGCAGCGACTCGCGACAGAAGTCCTGATAGTGGCGGCGCGACTTGTCGACGCGCGAGGCGCGACCGAGGGCAACCGATGAACGCGTGATGGGGCCGCTGTCGAGCTCGGCCTCGATGGCTTCTTCGATTTCATCGTTCAGCTTGCCGCCGTCCGCATCGAAAAACTTGATGCCGTTGTCGTCGTAAAGATTGTGTGACGCGCTGATGACGATGCCAAAACTGCATTCGAATTTTCGCGTGAGGAACGCGATGCCCGGCGTGGGCAGCGGCCCTATCAGCATGACGTTGACGCCGGCCGCCACGAAGCCAGCCTCGAGTGCCGCCTCGAACATGTATCCGGAAAGGCGCGTGTCCTTGCCGATGAGCACGGTGCCACCATTGGGCGCGAGCACCCGCGCCGCGGCGCTGGCGAGCCGCAATGCGAAGTCCACCGTCATGGGATGCTCGCCAACCCGGCCACGAATTCCGTCGGTGCCGAAATACTTACGTGCCATCGAAATTCTCTCCTTGCGATACCGCGGCGGCCACGCGGATCGCGTCGACCGTGGCAGCCACGTCGTGGGCGCGCACGATACGCGCTCCGTTGAGAACCGCAATGGCGGCCAGTGCGACGCTGCCCGCAGTTCGATCACCCACATCACGGCCGGTCAGCGTGGCAAGCATGGACTTGCGCGACAGACCCACCGCCAGCGCAACGCCCAACTCGCGGAATCGCGCGAGGTGCTTGAGCAGCGCAAGATTGTCGACCACGCGTTTGCCGAAGCCGAAACCCGGATCGACGGCTAGCCGCGCGGCAACAATGCCAGCCTCGCGGCAGGCGGTGACACGCGCGGTGAGATACGCAGCCACTTCGCCCACCACGTCCGAGTACCGCGGCGCCTGCTGCATGGTCCGTGGCTCGCCTTGCATGTGCATGAGGCAGATGCCAGCCCGCGTGCTCGCGGCCGCCGCCAGCGCCCCAGGGGCGGACAAGGCACGTACGTCGTTGATGATGTCTGCGCCGGCATCACAGGCCGCGCGCATGACTTCCGGCTTGCTGGTGTCGACCGAGATGAAAGCTGTGGATTCGCGCCGTACGGCTTCGATGACCGGGATGACGCGCGCCAACTCATCATCGAGCGTCGCGGCGGCGGCACCGGGCCGAGTGGATTCGCCACCGACATCGACGATGGCCGCGCCCTCCTCGATCATCCGGCATGCATGGCGCAGGGCAGAGTCGAGCTCGGAATACCGGCCACCGTCAGAAAAGGAATCCGGCGTGACGTTGAGCACGCCCATCACCACGGGGGCGCCGAGATCGAGTACTCGATCCCGGCATTGCCATCGCGCGACCGTGCTCATGGCGAACGACCGCCGGTACTTTCCCGACTAACTAATCTCAGTGCTGACCAGCGGGCGAACCGATGGTGGATCCACCCTCGGGCTCGCCTTCAGAACGCTTCGGCGGCGGAGTGCCGATCGAATCGTCCCAATCTGCAGGCGGCTTCGGCGCGCGCCCGGCCATGATGTCCTTGATCTGCTGTTCGTCGATCGTCTCGTACTTGATGAGCGCAGACGCCATCGCATCCAGCTTGTCGCGATTGGTCTCGAGAATGTTCTGCGCCTTGCGGTACGCGGTGTCGATGACACGACGGACTTCCACGTCGATGACGTGCGCGGTTTCGTCGGACACCTGCTTGTGCTGCGTGACCTGACGGCCGAGGAATATCTCGCCGCTTTCTTCCGCGTAGGTCAACGGGCCGAGTTTGTCGGACAGGCCCCACTTCGTGACCATGTTGCGGGCGAGCATGGTGGCGCGCTCGATATCGTTCGACGCGCCGGTAGTCACCGCCGCCGGGCCGAACGCGAGCTCTTCGGCGATGCGCCCGCCGAACAGGCTGGCGATCGACGATTCGAGTCGCTGCTTGCTGTAGCTGTAGCGGTCTTCCTCGGGCAGGAAGAACGTGACGCCCAGCGCGCGGCCGCGCGGAATGATCGTGACCTTATACACCGGGTCGTGCTCGGGGAGGTTCACGCCCACGATGGCGTGACCAGCCTCGTGATAGGCGGTGTTGAGCTTCTCTTTCTCGCTCATGACCATGGAGCGACGTTCGGCGCCCATCATGATCTTGTCCTTGGCGCGCTCGAGTTCGTCCATGGATACGGTGCGCTTGTTGGCGCGCGCGGCAAACAACGCCGCTTCGTTCACCAGGTTGGCGAGATCCGCGCCTGAAAATCCGGGCGTGCCGCGTGCGATGTATGCGGGCTTCACGTCTTCGCCCAGCGGGACCTTGCGCATGTGCACGCGCAGGATCTGCTCACGGCCGCGCACGTCAGGCAGCGGCACCACGACCTGGCGGTCGAAGCGGCCCGGACGCAGCAGCGCCGGATCGAGCACGTCGGGACGGTTGGTGGCGGCGATGACGATGATGCCTTCGTTGCCTTCGAAGCCGTCCATCTCGACCAGCAACTGGTTCAGGGTCTGTTCGCGTTCGTCGTGACCGCCGCCCATGCCTGCGCCACGATGACGACCCACCGCGTCGATTTCATCGATGAAGATGATGCAGGGCGCGTGCTTCTTGGCCTGCTCGAACATGTCGCGCACGCGCGAGGCGCCGACGCCGACGAACATTTCGACGAAGTCGGAGCCGGAAATCGTGAAGAACGGCACCTTGGCCTCGCCGGCGATGGCGCGCGCGAGCAGCGTCTTGCCGGTGCCGGGCGAGCCCACCATGAGCACGCCCTTCGGAATCTTGCCGCCTAACTTCTGGAACTTGGATGGGTCCTTGAGGAAGTCGACGATCTCGCCCACTTCCTGCTTGGCTTCGTCCACGCCCGCGACATCCGCAAAGGTGACGTTGACCTGGTCCTCGCCGAGCAGCCGGGCGCGGCTCTTGCCGAACGACATGGCGCCGCGGCCACCGGCCGAGCCCTGCATCTGCCGCAGCATGTACACGAACACGAGGATGAGCAGCAGCGCCGGCGCGAGCTGCAACAGCAACTGCACGAGGAAATTCTGCTGCTTCGGTGGTTCGCCCTTGAAGTCGACGCGCGCCTTGTCCAGCGTGCCGATGAGCACCGTGTTGTCCGTTTCGGGGTTGTAAGCGCGGAACTTCGTCTTGTCCTTGCGAAGCCCGAGGATCTCGTTGCCTTGCAGAGTGACCGAATCGACGCGGCCATTTCGCACGTCATCGAGTACGGTCGAATATGAAACCTGCGTGGGTTCGGCACCGCTGGGGACGTAGCGGCTGAACACCACCACCATCACCGTCACGATAACCACCCAGAGCAGGATATTTTTCGTCAGATCATTCAAAGGCTTACCCTCGCAAGGCGACCGGCCTGATTAAGGAGTGAGGTCACGCTACACCAATCGAAAA
>DASQJS010000140.1:0-2037 GCA_035630995.1 Steroidobacteraceae bacterium
AGATGTAACGCTTCGGCTGTTGCTCGACGAGCAGGGTCTGCGCAGCTCACCAAAACCACCCGCGGTGACGCCATGAACACGCGAGCAAAGGGAATTGCCTCGCGCCTGCTGGCGTGGCATTCAAAAAAAGGTCGTCACGACCTGCCGTGGCAGAAAGATCGCAGCGCGTATCGCGTGTGGGTCAGCGAAATCATGTTGCAGCAGACTCAGGTGACCACGGTCATCCCGTATTTCGACCGCTTCATGCGGCGTTTCCCCGATGTGCGGGCGCTGGCGAACGCCACCGTGGATGAAGTGATGCACTTGTGGACCGGGCTCGGCTACTACGCGCGAGCGCGCAATCTGCATCGCGCGGCGCAGGTGATTCGCGATGAACACCGCGGAATATTTCCCACGGGACTCGACGCGGTGATGGCGCTGCCGGGAATCGGCCGCTCGACGGCCGGGGCCATTCTCGCGATCTCCGCAGGCAGCCGGCATCCCATACTCGATGGCAACGTGAAGCGGGTTCTCGCGCGCTACTACGCCGTCGATGGCGCGCCCGAAGAAAAAGCCACGCTCGAAACTCTCTGGCGCCTGGCCGACGACAACACGCCGGCGAAGAACGTGGCGGTCTACACGCAGGCCATCATGGATCTGGGAGCCACCTTGTGCACGCGCGGCAAGCCGCGTTGTGATGACTGTCCGATTGCCATTGATTGCCGAGCACGCATCGAGGGGCGGCAGGGCGAACTGCCGGCGGCCAAACGCAAGCGGGGTGCGCGCAGGCAGAAACACGCCGTGATGCTGGTGGCGCGTCGCGCTACGGAGGTGCTGCTGGTGCAGCGCCCGCCAAGCGGAATCTGGGGGGGTCTCTGGTGTCTGCCCGAGTTCGATCGTCGAGACGAGGCGGAACTGTATGCCGCCACCACGCTCGCGAGCGCGAAGCTGGCGCGTGCGCCGATGCCAGACATCGCGCACAGCTTCACGCATTTCGACCTGGTGATCACTCCCGTCGTCGCGAAATGCCACGGCGAGACTCGCGTGCACGACGGCACCGCGCTGTGGTATGACCTCACGCGGCCCGCGCGTGTCGGGCTGCCCGCGCCGATCAAGGCGTTGCTCGGAACCTTGTTAGAGAGAAGTGAATCATGACCCGGATGGTGAATTGCGTTCTGTTGAAGAAAGAGGCGCCCGGTCTCGACCGGCCGACCTATCCGGGCGAGCTCGGCAAGCGAGTCTTCGAGAACGTGTCGAAGGAAGCCTGGCAGCAGTGGGTCAAACACCAGGTCATGCTCATCAACGAATACCGGTTGACACCGATCGAACCCGCGCACCGCAAGCGGCTCGAGTTCGAGATGGAAAAATTTTTCTTCGGCGAGGGTTCGGCGGCGCCGAAGGAGTACGTGAAGCCGGACTGATCGGGCGTCAACCGCCCGGCGAGTCCTGAATCTGTTGCGCCGGCCGCGGCTCGGTGTCCTCGATCGACACCAGTCGCCACTTCCCGTCCTGCACTTCGAAGACTTCGCGTTGCCAGGTCTCGCGAGCGTTCGAATTGCCTTCTCCGATGTCGCCTTCGACGAGCAGGTAGCTGGTGATGGCGAGGCCTTTGCGGTGCTCGACCAGGCTGAAGTTCCTGACAGCGTAGAAGCCTTTACGCGTGGAGTCGCGCTTCACCGCCAGCTCACTCTCGATGAATTCCTGCCTGGGCAGCGCCTTGCCGTCGTGGCCTTTGCCGGCAAAATGTTCGCTGAGCAGGCCTTCATAGAAGCCGCGATCGGAAGCCAGTTTCGCTTCTGCACGCTGCTCGGCGAGGTTGCGGAAGAAGTAAGGCGAATCGGGCGCCGGAGCACATTGCGCAAATGACGGCGTGTGCCAGAAGGGCAGCAACAGGAGCAGAAATGCCAGGCGCGAACGCATGGCACCCATCATATGAGAGTGGTGCCGGGCCGGGAAACCGGGATAACTCGGCGTTTGCCAGTCATCCGGTTTCTCGATGCCGAGTTATCCCGGTTTCCCGGCCCGGCACCACAAGACGCCCTAGAACTTGCCGGCCTG
>DASQJS010000141.1:0-11437 GCA_035630995.1 Steroidobacteraceae bacterium
GACGGCGTCACGAAACACCAGCGCCTCATTGAGGTCACGGCTGAAACATGCGTCGCTGTCGATATCGAGGCTGGCGAAACACGCCAGTACAACGCCCGTGGGCCCGCCTTCGAGCGTGTTCACGAAATCCCGCACCTTGATCTTGTAGTAGTCCACCGAGAGGTGCAGGTCGGGAATGGCTTCCGGCGTAAGGGCAAAACCGAAAGTCAGCGTGTCCGAAGTTTCCTCGGAGAGATTCGTGTTGCCATAGAAGAGCGCCTCGATCTGGCTGTTGGTCTGCGTGTAGGTCGCCGCATTGATTCCCCAGGTCTGCTGGCAGAATGCCGCGACATCCGCCGGAACGACACGAGTCGTGCCGTTGGCGCGCGTCGATGCGCACGGATCGTTGACAATCGGAAATCCCTTGTCTCCGGCCTGGAACAGTTCGAACACGCTGGGCGCCCGCACGGCGCGCTGGTACATGCCGCGCACGTGCAACGACGACATCGGCGCCCAGTCGAGGCCGGCCTTGTATGAAGTGACTTCGCCCACCGACGAATAGTCGGAATAGCGCAGACCGGCTTCGAGGCTCAGCGACTTCACCGCGGGAAGATCCTTCAGCAGCGGCACAACGGTCTCGGCGAACAATTCGGTGACGTCGAATTCCCCCGCGACGGGTTGCGCCGCATTGAAGCCGAGAATGTCTCCCTGCTTCTTCGCGAGGTCCGGTACGTACTCCGAACTGTCCTTGCGATATTCCGCGCCAAGTGCGAAGCCCAGCGGGCCGGCTGGCAATTCGGCGAGGGTGCCATTGATGGACGCGTTCGCCAGCTGCCGCTCGAAGATGGTCGAATCGGAAAAATCGAGACGGATGAAGTTCGCCATCTCAGGCGTAATCGATCCGACGCCGAATGCGTTGACGGGCACGCAGCCCGGTACGAATTTCACGTACTCAGCCGGACAGTTGGACAATCCGGCCGCGAACTTCGAACGCGAGACGTCATTGTGCGTGACGTTGATGAAGTCGGTTCGTCCGAACTGGTAGCTCACGTCGAACTGCCAGTCCTTGTACGGCAGGTCGCCGCGGAAACCCACGTCCGCCTGCTGCAGCTTGGATTTGTTTTCCTGCAGACGGGGGCCGATTTCGGTCATGCGACGCGTGAGGAACCCCGGTGCATTCGGATTCGGCCGTGCATCCATGAGCGCGCGCGCCTGCGCGGACAGCAGCGGGCTGTCCGGATCGAACGGCACGTTCACCGCCGGCGTGGGCGCGAGCTGCGCTGCGTTGCGGCTGTCGACGTACATGATGTCCATGTAGGCCGTGAGCTTGTCCGTGATCTTCAGATTGCCCATGGCGCCGATGTTGATGCGCTCGCCAGGCGTGAGCAGGAAGTTGACGGGCGAGAAGTTGTACTTGTCGCCCTGTCCATCCGCGCTGGTTTCCGGCAGCGTGTTATTCCACACGCGCACGCCACCGTTGTTGTTCAGGTTGAAGGCGTAGTCACGCGAAGTGCTGCCACCGCCGAGGAAGTCTCCCACAGTCGGGTAAGGATTCAAGCCGACATTGGGCAGCCGCGCGTTGCCGGTGGGCGAGCCGTTCCCGCTGCGGTCCACGCGCGTGAACTCGCGTTCCGACTGCAGCACCGAGTCGCGGTCGAAATAGCTGGCGAAGACGGTGATGTTTCCACGGTCTTCACCCAGGTTTCCACCTAACAACACGTCGAACTGGCTCTGGGCGCCGTCGCCCTGCGCGGACTGGCCGTGCTGAATGCCGAAGTCGAAGCCCTGGTAGTCCTCCTTCATGATGAAGTTGACCACGCCGGCGAGCGCGTCCGAGCCGTACACCGCCGAGGCGCCGCCCGTGACCACTTCGACGCGATCGATCAGGCGCACCGGCACATTGTTCAGGTCGACCACGCCGGTCTGCGTCGATGGCGTCAGCCGCCGGCCGTTGATGAGCACCAGCGTGCGCGGCGTGCCGATGCCTCGCAGATCCACCGTCGACGTTCCATTCGCCGGATTGTTCGAATTGGCGGTGAGTCCCGGCACCACCTGGGGCAACCGGTTGAGCACCTCCTCGACGCTGAGCTGGCCGGTGGCCTGGATCGCGTCGGCCGACACGGTCGTCACCGGACTGATGGCCTCGTAGTCGCGAACGCGAATTCGGGAGCCGGTCACCACGACTTCTTCGACAACCTCGGCGGCGGGCGAAGACGGATCCGCGGCAAGAGCCGGGAGCACAGGCACGGCCGACGCAAACGCCCCGGCCCACAATGCGCGCCGCACGGCGCGTCGAACGGAATAACGAAACGACATCAGATTTCTCCTCCTGCGAGAGCAGCTGGTGTGTGACCGTAACAACAGCGCCTGGCGCCATTCGTGCAGCAATTGCGAATTCAGCGGGCTGCGATTGCGAATCTCACGCCGAGGTTCGCGAGGCCGCGGCGTCGCACATGCGTATCCGCAACTGGCTCGGCGACAACTTCGTCCGGCGTCGCACGTGCCGCAGCAGTGTCGACTCGAATGCAAAGCCGACTCTGGCGGTCACTTCGCTGATCGGCAGCCGCGTTGATTCCAGCAGGCGCACCGCCACGTCCACGCGCTTGCGCTGCAGGAATTTGCGCGGCGTGATCCCGTGGATCAGCGTGAACAGCCTGAGGAAGTGATATTTCGATAGATAGGCCATGCGGGCCAGCGTGCCGAGATCGACATCTTGCGCATAGTTCGCGTGAAGATAGTCGGTGGCCATCGCAATGCGCCGGAAAGCTTCGCGGCGCGTCGCCGGGCGAATCAGGTCGATCTGGTCGATCTGCTCGTGCAACTTCGCCTGCCGGGTGCGCATGCGCTCGAGCAGGAACACCAGCTGTTCCTCATACCAGTCCTCTTCGACAAAACCACGCGCCAGATGCGCCCGGATGAAACGCAGCACTGGACTCACGGCGCTGTCGTGCGGCTGCAGGTTCTCCAGGAATTCCGGCTCTTGTGTCGCAAGGCCGCCGGGCTGCGGGGCAAAACAGATGGTGAGCGACTCCACTGGATCGGCCGCGTGAATACTCGTTGCGCAGTTCCGGCCGGGGTTCAGGATGAGGAAATTGTCATCGTCGACCGCAAGGGTTCGGCCATCCACGTGGCAGAACTGCGCGCCGCCCCACACCGCCCGGATAGAGAGCAATTGCGGATACGGCCCGAACTCCGCGCTCCTCGAACGTCCCCAGATGATGGAACTCTCCCGTGACCACCTCTCACGGAAGGATTCGCTCAGCGCGGACTCCGGCGCGGAAAGCTCGGGAAGCGAACGCAGTAGCAACATCTCAGGTCATCCGAAGCGGGTCAGCGCACGACGCCGACGGTGGCCAGTTGAGTGGCGCGGTTGGCGGGCTGCGGCTGTTGCGAGATGCCGGTAAGCGCGCCCGACAGCGGATCGATGCCGAAACTCGCAACGCTGTTGTCGAACGACAGCACCCAGATGGCATTGCCGCTGAAATCCGCCAGCACCTGGCGTGGCTCCGTCACCAGCGGCGTTCGCCCGATCTCGACGGGGGCGCCGGTGCGCTGATCCAGCGAGAACGCCGAAATCGTGCTCGAATTCGAGCCCGCGGTGTACAGGAATCGCCCGCTCGGATCGATCGTGAGCGACAGGCTGCCGGGGTCGATGCCCAGCACGCTGCCATCGCCCAGCGCGCCGCTGCGCGAATCGACCGGAAACCGCTCCAGCATGCCCTGCGGGCTAACTACATAAAGCCATCGGCCCGACGGATCGAAGGCCGCCTGCGTGCCGAGCGCGCTCGCAAGTTCTTTCAAGCCGCCCTGTTCGTCCGGGAGCGCGTGCGCCTCACCCGTGACCGAATCGAGTCCGAAGACCCGGACTCGCGCGAAACTCATCACGTAGAGATTGCGGCCGGTCGGATCGATGACCATCGACAGTGGCCCGGGTCCGGTCGCGAAGGGAGGTCCGATCGCGGTGAGTGATCCACCGTTCCGGGCGCGGCGGTATGCCGTCACCGTGCCTTCATCGAAATTGCCGACATACACGAAACGATTGCCGGGATCCGCGACGATCGCGGCCGGGCTCGCGCCGGCGGGCGTGGTACCTGCCTCGATCGCCGTCAGTGCGCCGTTCGCGTTGTCGATGGCGAGCGTCGTGACGGATCCTGCGAGTCCGGCCACGTGAAGAAACTTGCCATCCGTGCTGGCAACGAGCGCGCGCGGCAGCGTGTCGGGAAGCGAGATCGAGCCGCTGACCCGCAGCGGCGCCGTGGTGGGATCGATGACGAACGAAGTGACCGAGTTTCCGGGCGTGTCGGCCATGTACAGAAACCTGGGCAGGAATACCGCGGGCGTCGCGACGACTGGCGAGACGAATGCATCGATCGAGGTTGGCTGGCTTCCCGCGCGAATCACCGCGCCGCGCGAAATCGGCTGCAATTCACCGGCGGCGCCGATGCTGTACGCATGAATGCGATCGCCCGAGAGACCGGCTGCATACAGATATCGCCCGCCGGGATCCACACTCGCGGTGAATGGCGCTGGCTGCAGCGCATCGATGCCAGGAATCCTGGCCAGCACACCGGTGTCGCGATCGACCCTGAACGCGGTGACGGATCCTGTTCCAGCTGGCTCAGCTGGACCTCGTGAACGATTGGCGACGTAAAGAAATTCATTGGACGGTGTCAGCGAGAGGCTGCCCGGGCTGAAGCCGGCCTCATACGGGCTGCCCGGCAGTGGAGTGAGAACACCGGTCGTCAGATTGACCGAGAAGCCGGCGACGGCACCGCGTACGGCCGGCGTACCGAAGCTCATCACATACGCAAACCGGCCGCTGACATCGAAAACAGGAACACCGCTTGCCTGCACCGGCAGATCGTGTGGCTGTCCGGCGAGCGGCGTGAGCTCGCCGGTCGTCGCGTTTACGGCAAATGCCGCGAGGCTTCCCGGGTTGCCCGCAAAGTCCTGGTTCACCACGTAGGCGAATTTGCCGCCCGGATGAAACACGAAATTCGAGGTGCGCAGATCGTTGTTGGTGAACTGCACGCGGAGTCCGGCGCGTTCCGCAAGCGCACCGGTTGCCGCGTCCGCTTCGTAGACGTAGATGCCGTCGCTGCCATGATCCACGTGCGTCAGATAGGCAAATCGCCCGCGAGCGTCGAATACGAGTTCGCGCGGCGCATTTCCGGCGGGAACGAGGTCGTCGTTGATCGGCGTCAGCGCACCGTCCGGCGCGACGGACCATTGAAAGATCGCGTCGTCACGAGTCGTGACGTACACGAATTTTCCGCTCGGGTGCACCGTCAAAGCGCTGGCCCCGACGAGCGAATGCGAGGTGACGAACGGACTGCCGTCGATCTCCTGCAGATCGCCATTCACGTTGTCATGAGCGAACACCGAAATGGACGAGAAGGACAGCGGAGCCGCGGGATCGCGGTCGATGCCCGAGTTGAGCACGAAGCTGAATTTTCCCGCCGGGTCCTGCACGGGCCGCTGTCCCCCGGCGCCGGTCTTGACGTATCCGCGCGCACGAAGCTGGCCGGTGGCCGCATCGACATTGTAGATAGAGATGGAGTCCGATCCGAAGTTGAATGCATAGGCGAAGCGCGGCGCCGCGGTGGTTACACAGCGCACGGCGACGGCTGCGTCGGCGTTCGCAACCGCGCCGGTGTCCGGCGATACCGTGCATGCCTGCGCCGGCGCGGCTGGTTGCGAAGCCACCGTCACCGCAAATGGGGCTCCGTCGGGCAGCGCGGTGGGAAACCTGGATTGTCCGTTGGCCGTGATCGAAACCGTGTCGACGCCGTTCCTGAGCGCAAGTCCCGAGCCAACGAGACCCGTTACCGTGAAGCCAACAAAGTAGCTAGCGGGTGGTGGCGCCCCTGCGCCTCCGGATCCGCCGCAGCTCACGAGCAACAGCGATGCGACCAGCATCGACAGGGCCCTTGCTCCCGCGCCGGGCCTGCGGCGATTCCATTGAAGACTCATCTGATACCCCAGGTTCGTCGGCCGCGTTTGCGCCCGCTCTATGGGTAATAGTCGCCATCGACTCCCCATTTACGACAGACGCAAAAAAGCTTCCAAACCGGCGAACCGCGCGACAATTCGGCGGTACATACCGTGGGAGTCTTCGTGAACAATGGGGTACCGCAGTGTCGGAGATCGCGTTTCTCAGAGCCCTGGAAGCCGGGAGGCTCGACGATCACCAGACATTGGGCGATCTGTTCACCTCGTTCTATGGAGAGCTCCACCGGCGGGCAAAATGGGAGTTGCGGCAGAACACACCGCTTTCACTGGGGCCAACCACGCTGCTGCACGAGACCTTTCTGGACATGTCGAATCGTGAATCGGTGTCGTTCACCGATCACCGCAAATTCATCGCCTACGCCGCGCGCGCGATGCGGGGGCTCATCGTCAACCACTTCCGGAATCGCCATGCCCAGAAGCGCGGCGGGCGGCTGGAATTCACGGCGCTGCACACGGATCTGCCTGAGGACAGGCAGTCGATCGACATCGAGGGTCTGGGCGAAGCCCTCGAATCGCTGGCAACCCTCGATCCCCGCCTCGCCGAATGCGTCGACATGAAATTCTTCTGCGGCCTTTCGTTCAGCGAGATCGCGAATCTGCGGAACGTGTCCGAGCGCACAGTTCAGCGCGACTGGGACAAGGCGCGACTTCTGCTCAACCAGCTGATGATGGTTCACGATGACCGGCCGAAGGCCGGGTGAAGAGCATCGACAGCCTCAGCGCGTTTCAGTTGGCTGTGTTCCGCGCGAGCACCTTTTCCAGGTACGCCTGCGCTGAATCCGACTCCGACTGTGACAACCAGAACACGGCCCGCTTGCGTTGCTCGCGGGAGAGGGACTGATCTTCCGCCGTGGCGATGAGCGCGCGCGGCGCCCGGTCGTCCGGCAACTGCGACAGCGCGAACACTGCGTGCTCGCGAACATGTTCGTCGGCATCCTTCCGAAGCGCTGCGGCAATCGCCTGTTCCGCCTCGGCCGCTCCCGTCTGCGCGAGCCAGAACCACGCCTGGGCGCGAACATCGCCGACCTTGTCGGTGTTGCCCTGCCGGATCAGGTCCGCGGCGGCCCGCGGTGATTTGGTTTGGGCCAGCGCGAAGGCCGCGTGTTTGCGCACGTCCTCATCCTTGTCGTTGAACATCACGGTGCTCGTGATGGCCGCGCCTTCGTCGCCGCGCAGCTGGGCGAGCCAGAAAACCGCCCACTTGCGGGTCTCGATACGTGGATCACGCGAGAACTCTGCCAATGCATCGCGCGCAAAGTCACCGCGGTGCATTGCCAGCGCGGCCAGCGCACTCTCGCTGATCGGGTTACCCGTCGCCGCATCATTGCCGCTTTGCCTCGCGCGGGCGATGAGCCAACGGGCACTGTCTTCTACCGTGACATTGCCGAGCTCGTTGACCGGCGTCCTGGTTTCCACCTGGCACGTCGCCGACAGCACCTGCAGGCGATCGATCCTGCCGCCGGCTACGCGCGCGTACACCTTGATCGAGTCAGTCTTCTCGTCGCTCCGTGTACCGTAATGGTCGGGCCTGTCATCGAGTCGACATGACGTCGGCGAGACATCGCGATCCTTCCAGCTACTCCAGCAGCACCAGGCCGGAGCATTCTCAGCGGCGGAAACCTGCCAGCTCGCCCAACCCTCGCGAGGCAGCGTCAACTCAGCCGCATGCAACTGCGGGACGGCCGCGTGAGCCAGCAACAGTGCAAACGCGCACACCGGAAGATTGAGGGAGTTCATTTCTTCCCCTCCTGGTTCTTTCCTTCCAGGGCGGCATCGATCGCCTGCAACGCGGCGTCCCCATCCATCATCGACAGGTAGCGCAACAGCATGCGTTTCTCATTGCTCGCCTTGGCGCCCCGGTAGAGCGTCAACACCCCCTGCTCGTCGCCGGACATCAACATGCCCTGCAGCGCAGCTTCCTTGATCTCCTCATCGGTGCTGCGTGAATAGATATCGCGCAACGCGGCGCGTGCCCCGTCGCCCTGAACCATGCCGATCTTGCGAATCGCATCGAGGCGGAGGGAACGATCTCCACTTCCTTCGGCGATCTTGCGCAGGCTGGCGAGGTCGCCGCTGATTGCAAACGCATCCACCAAGCCACTGGCGGCGTTCGGCCGGTCACCGAGCTTGCGGAGTTCGTCCGTAGCACCCATCACCGCGAGCATGCGAATCGCTTCGTTCGACTCCTCTTCCGATTTGCCATTCAGCGCGGCCTGGTAAACAGCCTCCTTCCGCCCGGCGATCATCCAGGCCTGCAACACGTCTCTTTTCACGTCGGGATCGCCGGCGTTGTAGACCTCCTGCAGGGCATCGAGCGCCTTCGGATCGCCACCGATGCCAATGCTGCGAATCGCTTCACCTCGCAGGGCGGCGTCCGATGAGCGGCTCGTCTGGGCCAGGATCGCCTGCGCTTCCGGCGTGCCGATCTGGCTGAGCACGAACAGCGCGCGCTGCTTGACCAGCGTGGTCTGCGATCCCGCCAGCACTTTTTTTATGATGGGCAGCGCGCGCTCGGCGGGTTGCGCCATCAGGCCTTCGAGCGCTGCCAGCGCGAGATCTTCTTCGGCCGAGGGCGCACGCTCTGTTTTGCCCGGGCGTTCGCGTTGCGCGGCCGGCGCGGCCGCCGGTGGCGTCTGTGCGTTCGCCGTGCCGCAGATCGCCAGCGCGACCAGAATAGTTAGTAAGTAACGCATGATTGTTCCTCGAAGTTAAAGGGTATTGGCTGGCGCTGCGGCGTCGGCGGCCAGCCGGGCCTGCATGACTCTCAATTCGAAATTCAGTTGCGCGACGCTGCTCGCCGACTCGACGCGGCCGTCCGCGACACTTTCGAGAACGGGCGTGAACGCGCGCAGCACGCGCGCGAGCTGAGGTTCACCGGCGCGCTCGGCCGCCAGTGCGTAAATGCGGTTCTGCCCGATGATCGTCTCGACCAGCCGGGCCCGCTCCTCGGGAGTTGCGTCGCCCAGCGACGCGAGCCGCTTCTCGGTGCTCGCGAGATGCCATTTCAATCCGTGTTCATAGGCGGACGCATCGCCCGCGCTGGTGGCGCCCGGCGGTGAAGCTTCGACCGTCTCCCCGGCAGTCTTGATCGACGATGGCGACTTCACGTTCTGGATGGTCAGGGTGATCGCGACGACCGCCACGGCGGCCGCGGCCGCCTGCCATCGCAGCTGCGTGAAGAACCCACGGGTTGGCGGCGCCACGCGTTTGTCACTTGTCGCGCGTGCAAGCGCAGCCTGCCAACGCCGCTGCGTGTGTGCGGGCACCGGAACTTCGGGCATCGCCGCGGCCGCATCGAGCCTCGCCACGAGATTGTGCAATCGGCGGGAGAGCTGCGGGTCATTGGAGACTGCCGCGCCGATGCGCGCGCGTTCGCCCGAGTCGAGTTCGCGGTAGTAATAGAGAAGGAGTTCCTCATCGGAAATCATGATTCGCCTCTCCAGACATGCAGATCGACGCGCAGCTTGCTGACCGCGCGGAATAGCGCGTGCTTCACGCCGTTGATGGTGGTTTGCAGGCTTTCGGCGATCTCATCGAGACGCCAGCCTTCGATGTGCTTGAGCAGGAAGACCTGGCGCTCCATCGCCGACAGGCGCTGCATTGCCGTCGCCAGGTCCTTGCTCAACGCCTCCACGACATATTCGCTTTCGGGAGAAGCCGACGGAGCGGCCTCGAAGCTGTCGTCGTCGAGCTCGTTTTCTGCCCGCGTCTTGCGCCGCCGCGTCAGATCGATGGCCGCGTTGAGCGCGATGCGATGAATCCAGGAATCGAGGGCTGCCTCGCCGCGGAAATCGTCGCGACGGTCCCAGGCTTTCAGCAGCGCATCCTGGACCGCGTCCGCGGCCAGGTCCGCATCGCGCGTGATTCGCAGGCAGGCGTTGTACCAGCGTCCGCTGCGCTCGCTGAGCACGGCATGGAAGGCGTCAGGCCGTACCCATGATTTGAGAAGTGTGAGCACGGAACTTGGACGGCGGCGGCGCCAAAAGGTTAGGTACCGAAGATTCTGGCGCTGTTCAGGGCCCTCCCGGCGTCGGGTTCGGGCAGCGCCTGGCCCTACTTCGACGGATCGACGACTCGGCCCTGGAACAGTATCGCGCCGGTCGGGTTGTGGCGGACGAAAAACAGGAACGGGCGGTTGACGACCAGCGTGGGCGGCAGCGACGTTACACCAACCGAAACGCCGGTGGCGGCAGAGGCCGTCGTTCCCGACTCATCGACGTTGATGATCGCCTGGTGGATGACGGACTGGATGCGCAGGTCGCGCCCGCCGTTGATACCAGAGAAGTCGGCTCCGTCACTGAACGCTTCGGGCATGCCCAGCGCCGACAGTGTGCTGTTCAAGCCGACGTCGGTGGAGAACTTGAACCGCGGCATGATCAGGTCGGCTCTGCCGCCCGAACCGGCGCCCGCCAGGATGGCGCTCAGCGATTCGAAGGTCAGCCCGGATTCGAAGGCGGCAAACGTCCCCGCGTCCGGAACCACGATGATCATCGAGGTCGTGTTGCCGACATAGTCGAGGACGCCCGCATTCCAGCCGGCCCCGCTCCAGATCGCGGCGTTGTTGGCGCCGTGCATGGTCGGAACAGAGACATCGCCGGAGAGCGTATGGAAGATCTCGTTCGGGCTGTCCTTCTTGAATTTCACCTTCCAGTCACCGTGGAAGTAGACGGCATTGGCCAGCACAAGCCGTGTGAGCGTGTTGATCGAACCCTGGGGGAACAGCGAAGGAATCTGACCCTCCGTGCGATGCGCGACCCAGCCGTTGATCGTGTTGCGTGCGGGCTCCGGCGCCGACTGGAAGTCCTCAACGAATAGTCCGGCACCGTAGTTCTCGGCAAGCGTGTCGAGAAAGCCGGGCAGAACGGAAAAGTCTTTCTGAATCCAGAGTGAGTTGGCGAACGTGAGCTGGAAACCGTTGCTCGTGGACGGCGGGGTGGTCAGGGCCAGGTCCAATGCGTTGAACGCGGCGTGCAGCCGTGCGGCGGGCAGGCTGAAGTGAAGTGTGTCGGACATCTGCGCCGCAGTGGTCGTCCCGGCGCCCGCGTACAACATCGCGAGCGCGGTCGAGATGCTCGTCTGCGAGAAAAGGAAATTGCCCGGCTGACTCGACCGCAGCGCGAGATACATGTCGACAGAGAATGCGAGGTTGTCGTTCGCGAAGGTGGCGGCATCCCCGCTGCTGACCACCGGGGCGGTCACGCGCGCCTTGTTGGAGCTGATCTCGTTCACGGGCGGGGCGTCGTCCGGCGGGGAACCCTCAGAGCCGCCGCAGCCCGACAGCGTCACTCCGACCAACAGAAAAAAGAAACCAAACAACACCACTAACGAGTTGTGCGCACGACGCATGGCCAGTCCCTCACAAAATGACGGGCGAGCGTTGCACGGGACGCGTCTTGTGTCTGTCAAGAACTGTGGTGGTGGAACGCAGCCAACTACTTGTTTGGGA
>DASQJS010000142.1:0-2692 GCA_035630995.1 Steroidobacteraceae bacterium
CTGAACCCTCAGCCGAGCAGCAACGCGATAAGCGCCAGCGGCGCCGCGATACCGCCGGCCTGCACGCTGCGCTTCGGCGCGTAGGCGAACGGAAACACGAGAGCGAACCCGCTCGCGGCCAGAATCATCACCCAGGCGGCCGTGCCCATCGGCACGTCCCAGTTCAGGTAGCACGGAACCCACGCAAGCGCGAGCAGCAGAAAACCCGCCGCGCGCAGCGCTCGCGTTACGCCCTGCGATGGCGGCTTCCGCCAAACGAGCGCCCCGTTGCGCGCGGTGATCGCGCAGAGCGCGGCAAAGCCGGCATACGCGCAAAGAAGGGCGGACAGAAAGTACATCAGTCCGCCGGCGACAGAACGGGAGTGGTCACCGCTCTTCCCTCGCGCACGTCGGCTCGCGTGGCGCGCATCTTCCACGCCGCACTCGCCAGCGCGAGGCCGATCCCGAACGCGGCAAGATCGACAGACACGACTTTCCAATCGCCCGCGGCAATCATCGAGACGATGTCGCTGTTCGGCACGAGATAGCCGATGACGGGCAGCCCGATGCACAGCGCAGCGACCGCCGCGAACTGCTCGAACCACGCTTTGTGCGGCGCGCGTAGCAACGCATGCGCGCCGGCAACGCCCCACGCGAAGTAGAACGCGTACAGCTCGAGGTCCGAGCGCGCGGCCTGATCGAGCGGCACGGCGCGGATCGCCGCGTACACGCCGACGCCGGGAAAGCCCCCTGAAGGATCCGAGAGCGACTGCGGCAACAGCCGCAGCGCCCAAAAGTAGCTCGCACAGGCGAACAGGGCGCCGCCGATGGCGGCGACGTTCATGCGATCGACGAAGCCGTAGAAACGCGCTGCCGCGGCGGACCGCGCCTTCGCGCGGCGCTTCGCCATGAACATCACGAGGCCGGCGCCGATCATGATCGTGCCCGCCAGGCCGCAGAGGAAGTAGAGCACCCGCATCGCGGTGCCGCCGAAGAACGCGAAATGGATGCCGCCGAGAACGTTCGTGACCTTCTGCACGGCGTTGATCGTGTTGCCCGCGGGGCTGATCACGGCGCCGGTAGCGCCATCGAACACCATGTTGTCGGACGTGAAGGTGATTTCGTGCGTGGGCGCGCGCGTGGCGCCGAATCGCACCGTGGCGTTGTCGCGGTGGGGATTGTTCACCGTGAAGCTCGAGACGGTACCCATCTCGGCCTGCGCCCGTGCGAAGAGCTCCACGACGGGCACGTTCGGCGCCGGGTTGCCGGGCGCGACGATGTTGCCCGGTACGCGGCCGACCGCGTCGGCCGTGAAACGGCCCCACAACATCGAGGGCCCGCCACCACCGACCACGGCCGCGCGCGGCGGCTCCGAGTAGCGCGAGGCCATCTGCATGCCGCTCGGAATGTAGAGATAGCAGTAGAACGCCAAGCCGGTCAGCACGATCACGAATTGGAACGGCCAGGAGATGACGCCGAGCACGTTGTGCGCGTCGAGCCAGCGGGTCTGCACGGATTTTGCTTGGCGCCGGAACGTGAAGAAGTTGCGGAAGATCTTCTTGTGAACGACGAGCCCCGTGATCGTGCAGATCAGGAACGCGAGGCCCACGGCGCCCGACAGCATGTACGTCCACTGGAACGTGCCCCCCGTCAAATCGTGCACGGGACGGTTAAACGTCCAATGGAAGTCGACGAAGAAGCGGCCGCCCTGCGTGACGGTGGTGACCTCGGTTCCCGAGCCGTCGGGCACGAGGCGCACGAATTGCTGCGCGTCGTTCTCGTCGAGCCAGTTCAGCACCAGCAGCGGATGGCGATCGAGGTCCGGCAGCGTGACGGCCCAGCGCCGCGAGTCGGGCGCAACCTTCTCGAGGTAGTCCACGCTGTATTGCACCGTGTCCTCGAGCGACAGCATCTTGGCGCCGTGCAGCTCCGTCTGCGCCCAATGCTGAATCTCGAACCAGAAGACGGCAATCGTGCCCGTAAGAAAGAGCGCGAACGCCAGCCAACCGAGAACCAGGCCGAACCACGTGTGCAGCCAATCCATGCGCTGCGTGAAGCTCTTCTCCATGATTCTGTCTCCCCCCGGAGCGCTGCCGTTCTTATGGAGCCTAAGGTGGTCCCGGCATCAGCACGACGATACCGATCAGCAGAGCCGTACACGCAGCCAGTGCCCACCACGCTCTTTTCATAGAGGCCGCTGCGCACACAGAGATGATGGCCGTGGTGTAGACCACGAGCTGCACGAGACCGGAGAACATTCCGGCGTCCACGCTATTGAAGATGTTCCACTCGATGGTGAGCTTGGCCGCGGCCGCGCCGGCCCAGTACGTGACGGCATAGCCGCCGAGAACTGCGGCGGCCACCCTGCTCACGACGAGCCGGGTGTACGACATATCGGAAGTCTTGGTATTCCGAACGCTGACGGCCAAGGCATCCCCCGTGTTTTGCCGTATTATGCGCGGTTTGCTTGGCTGTTCAAGCGCGCCCGCTTCCTGACACTGGCTCAGTTTGAATATCTAAGCGATGAGCGCCAGTGATGCTATCGCTCGGCCACCGCGCTCCTCAGCGCGTCCTGCAGGGCAGACGGCGGCATACCTACCTGCTGAGCGGTGTTCAATTGGCAGGTCATCAACTTCGCTGTGATGGCATACATCCGATCCTCCAGCGCGTCCGCCGGGGTTTCAGTCAGTACCCCGGGTGTGTTCATCGCTTG
>DASQJS010000143.1:0-3832 GCA_035630995.1 Steroidobacteraceae bacterium
CGCGACACACCGCCGAACGTTTGCACGTCCGCTGACAGCGTTACTTCGGTGAGCGTGCCGGTTTTGTCGAACATCGCATGGGTGCACTCCGCCAGCGTCTGGATGGCATCCGGCTTCACGACCAGCACCCCACGGCGCGCCAGTGCGCCGAGCGCGCGCGTGAGCGCTGCGGGAACGGCGAGCGCGAACGCGCAGGGGCAGGAAATCACCAGCACGGCGATGGCCGCGGAGAATGCGCGCGCCGGATCGACCACGGCCCACACGGCGGCGGTGAGCGCGGTCAGCGCCAGGACGCGAGTGACGAATCGGCCCGCGGCCAGTTCGCCCGCCCTCTGCAATTGCGGACGCGCAGCCGACGCGCGGCCGACGAGCGCGGCGATACCCGCGAGCGTCGTATCCGCGCCGGTGCGCTCGATGCGCACTAACACGGGACCATCCTCCAGCACGCTGCCCGCGATCAGCAGCTCGCCGCAGCGCTTCGTCACCGGCGCGGACTCGCCGCTGAGCAGCGCTTCGTCCACGCGGCAGCGCTCGGTCAGCAGCACGCCGTCGGCCGGCACGATGCCCCCTTCGCCCACGCGCACGCAGTCCCCGACGCGCAGCTCGTGAATGCCGACTCGTTGCAACGTCCCGTCGTCACGCTTCCGGTCGGCGAACGGCGGCCACAGCCGGGCCAGTGCGTCGGTGAGATCGCACGAGCGATGCCGCGCCCGCATTTCCAGGTAGCGGCCCGCCAGCAGGAAGAACACGAACATCGAAATCGAATCGAAGTACACCTCGCCGCTGCCGCGCAGGGCTTCGATGACGCTGGCCGCGTACACGGCAGCAATGGCCAGCGCCACCGGCACGTCCATTCCGATGCGCTTTGTCTTGATCGATCGCCAGGCGCCCGCGAAGAACGGCCGCGGCGAATAGAAGACCACCGGCGTCGCCACCATCAATCCGAGCCAGCGCAGCAGATCGCGCGTGGAAGCATCGAGCGACGCCGCGGCGCCGAGGTAGATCGCAGTGGCGAACATCATGGCCTGCATGGCGCCAAAGCCCGCGACCAGCAACCGCTTGAGGGCACCACGCGATTCACGGCGCCGCAGGTCATCGAGACCACGCGCGTCGAGTGGCAGAGCGTGATACCCGGTGCGGGCGAGACCCTGCAGCAGTTGCGGCAACGAAATCTTCGAGTCGCGCCAGATGACGCGGGCGCGTTGCGCGACCGCATTCACCTGCACGCTCATCACTCCGGGCATTGCGCCGAGCGATCGTTCGATGAGCCAGACGCAGGCGGTGCAACGCACGCCTTCGACCAGCAATAACGATTCACGCAGGCCGTCACCCAGGTCGCGGATCACGTGGCGGGCGTTGTCCGTTTGCCAGTAGTCGTGGGTCTCCGGGTCCGCATCGCGGGCCGGCTTTTGCGCAGCCGCCGTACGCAAGGCGTAGTAATCAGAGAGGCCGAGTTGCTCGATCCACTCGGCCGCGGCGCGGCAACCCTGGCAGCACATCGGGTGCGACGCGCCAGCCACTCGTGCATGGATGACGACGCCCTTCTGGAGCGCTTCGCCACAGTGCCAGCAGTTAGGCGAACTCGACACGAGTGTGGCTCATCCGGAGCTCGCCGCGACGATCAGCGCAATGCAACCGGCGATGGAGGCGAGCAGAATGGCGGTGCCCAGCCACATCACCGGCGGCCGATACCAGGGCTCACCATCGGGTTTCATTTGGCCGCCACTTGCGGGGCCACTCGCCTGCCCTGGGCAAGGATCCACGCGGTGATCAGCCGTGCCTCATCGGCCGAGAGCCGCTGGCGCCAGGGCGGCATCACCCCGTTGCGGCCGTCGCGCACGCTGGCCACGACGTTTTCGATGTTGCCGCCATAAAGCCATGCGCTATCGAAAAGATTGGGTGCACCCATCGCCGGATTCCCGCGGCCATCGGCGCCGTGACAGGCGACGCACAGGGCGTCGAACCGCACCTTGCCCGCGGCGACCCAGTCCGGCGGGACCTGCGTGCCACTGACGCTGACGACATACGCCGCCACTTCGTTTGTGCCGTTGTGACCGAGCGCGCCGGCGAGCGGCGGCATCACGCCGTTGCGGCCATCGAGAATGCTGGTGAGGATGGTCTCGGCATCGCCGCCGTACAACCAGTCGGCATCGGTGAGATCCGGCGCACCCACGGCTTGATTGCCCTGCGCCTCGCGGCCATGGCAGGCCGCGCAATTGTCGAGATACAGGCGATGACCAAAGCTCACGGCCTCTTTGTGAACCGCGAGCTCTTCGAAGCTGAGCCCGCGCAATGGAGCCAGGCGCACCTCGAGCAATACGTCGTTGGCGGCAGTGTGGCGTTGCAGCTCGCCCTTTGAGGTCCAGGCAAGTCGGCCTGCGAAACTGCCGAATCCCGGATACAGAGATAGATAGGCAACGCCGAACATGAAGGCGCCGATCGATATGAGCACCCACCACCATGGCAACGGGCGGACCGCTTCGCGCAGTGCGCCGTGCGCCCACACGTGACCCGTGGTGCCGTCCGATGCCGTGGGAATCCGCATCCACAGCGCCCACACGAACAACGCCACGCTGATGCCAACCGTCACGCAGGCCAGGACTATCACCCAGGCGGACCAGAAGCCGCTCATGGCGAATCCTCGTCGAGCGGCAACCGCGCCAGTTCTGAAAAATCTTTCTCATGGTGCGGGAGCCACGCCCAGATCCAGATGCCGATGAATATCAGCATGATCACCACGATCATCACGCCGATGAAATGGCCGTAAAGCTCGCTCATGGCGTCACCGCAGCAGTGGCCGGCACGGCCTTCACGCCCAGACCTTGTAGATAGGCGATCAGCGCGTCGAGCTCGGTCTTGTCGAGCACGGCCTCGGCAGCACCCGCGATCTGCGCATCGGTGTACGGATCGCCGAGGGTGCGCAGCGTGCGCATCTTGGCCTGCAGGTATTCACCGTCGACCTTGGTTTCCGCCAGCCATGGAAAACCCGGCATGTTCGACCGGGGCACGAGCTGGCGCGGCGCCAAAAGGTGCGCGCGCTGCCACGCGTCGGAGTATTTGCCGCCCACGCGCGCCAGGTCCGGCCCGGTGCGCTTCGAGCCCCACTGGAACGGTCGGTCGTACACGAATTCACCGGCTTCGGAACGGGCGCCGTAGCGCTGCGTTTCGAAGCTCAGCGTGCGGATCATCTGCGAATGGCAGAGGTAGCAGCCCTCGCGCACGTAGACGTCCCGGCCGGCAAGGCGCAGCGGTTCATACGGTGTGACGCCGGGAGCGGGCCTGACGGTCTGCGCGTCGTTGAACAGCGGGATGATCTCGGCGAGGCCACCGAAAGAAACCACGACCGCGATCAGCACGCCGAGCAGGAGCGCGTTCTTCTCGAGTTTTTCCCAATGTTTGTAGCTGCCCATGATCAGACCCTTTCCGGCAGCGGCGCCGGGAACTGGTCGGGCACGGGTTCCGGAATCGTTTCAGGTGCTGGAACCAGGATGGGCTTGATCACGCCGGCGCGCGCGTTGGCAGCGGTGTGCCACAGGTTCCACGCCATGACGACCATGCCGCTGAGCACCAGCACTCCGCCCAGGAAGCGCGCCAGGTAGTAAGGCTGGGTGGCGATGATGCTCGACAGGAAGTCGTGGGCGAGCGACCCGTCTGCGTTCGTCTCGCGCCACATCAGTCCCTGCGTGACGCCCGCGGCCCACATGGCGACGATGTACAGGAGCAGTCCGGTCGTGTGCAGCCAGAAATGCAGGTTCATCGCGGGTGTCTAATGCATGGCCGGACGATCGAGCGCGCGTGGCGCCATCGCATACAGCGAACCGATGGTGATCAT
>DASQJS010000144.1:0-10740 GCA_035630995.1 Steroidobacteraceae bacterium
GAATTCTCGCGTGGCTGGTGCTGTGTCCGATCGTCTCCGTTTCATTGGCCGCGCCGGACTTTCGCGCGCGTGCTCCCGAAGACGAGGTCGTCTACTTCGTCCTTCCCGACCGCTTCGAGAACGGCGACGTCAACAATGACCTCGGCGGGCTTCAGGGCGATCGGCTAACCACCGGCTTCGATCCCGCGCACAAGGGCTTCTACCATGGGGGCGACCTCAAGGGCCTGATCGCAAGGCTCGACTACATCCAGGGCCTGGGCGCCACGGCCATCTGGCTGGGGCCTATATATAAGAATAAGCCGGTGCAGGGCGGCCCCGGCCACGAATCCGCCGGCTACCACGGTTACTGGATCACCGACTTCCTGAGCGTGGATCCGCATTTCGGCAACGAGGCCGACATGAAGGCCTTCGTCGCCGCGGTGCATGCGCGTGGCATGAAGGTGTACCTGGACATCATCACCAACCATACCGCCGACGTCATCCAGTACCGTGAGTGCATGGGCGTCGCCTGCCCGTATCGCTCGAAGGGCGACTATCCGTATTCGCGCAAGGGCGGCGCGCAGGGGCCGGCCATCAACGCCGGATTTGCCGGCGATGGCGTGCGCACCGCCGCCAATTTCGCGCAGCTGACGCGCGATGACTTTGCGTACACACCTTTCGTGGCGCCCTCCGAGGCCAACGTGAAGGTGCCGGCCTGGCTGAACTCCACTATCTACTACCACAATCGCGGCAATTCGGAATGGTGGGGCGAGAGCTCGCTGTTAGGCGATTTCGTCGGACTCGACGATCTCATGACCGAGAACCCGCGCGTCGTGCAGGGCTTCATCGATATTTACGGCGAATGGATCGACCGCTACGGCATCGATGGTTTTCGCATCGACACCGCGCGACACGTGAACCCCGAGTTCTGGCAATCGTTTGCGCCGGCGATGCTCAACCGAGCGCGCACGCGCGGCATTCCCAACTTCCACATCTTCGGTGAGGTGGCCGCCGAGAGCGTGGACGTGGCGCAACTTGCGCGCCACACGCGCGTCGACAAGATCCCATCGGTGCTCGACTTCGCGTTCGCGAGAGCGGTAGAAAAGGTTGTGGCGGGCAAGGACGGCACCGACGTGCTCGCGCGCCTGTACCAGGATGACGGCCTGTACGAAGGCGGGGCGCAGGCGGCACTGCGGCTGCCCACTTTCACTGGCAACCACGATTTCGGCCGGCTCGCGTGGATGATCCGCACTGCACGCCCGGGTGCGAGCGACGAAGAGATACTGAAACGCGCGATGCTGTCGAATGCCATGTTGTTCCTGTTGCGGGGCGTGCCGGTGGTGTATTACGGCGACGAACAGGGCTTCGTGGGTCACGGTATCGACCAGGACTCGCGCCAGGACATGTTCGCGAGCCGGGTGGCGAGTTACAACGACCAGGCCTTGTTAGGCACTAGCACCACCACCGCGGTGGCGAACTTCAATCCTCAGCATCCCTTGTATGCGCAGATCGCGGGCCTCGCGAAGCTGCGGCAGTCGCATGTGAGCCTGCGGCGCGGTCGACAGGTAGTTCGCGCGTTTGCCAGGACGCCGGGGGTGTTCGCCGCTTCACGAATCGGCAGCGACGGCCGGGAAATCGTCGTGGCATTCAACACGTCGATGGAGACTTCAGTGGCGCAGATCGAGGTCGAGCCCAATTCGAAGGTATTCAGGACGCTGCGTGGCGGCTGCGCCGCCAAGGCAAGCGCGCCGGGCAGCTTCCGCGTCGAAGTGCCGCCGCTGAGCTTTGTCGTGTGTGAAGGAATGGCTCAGTGAGGTTGCGTCTCGCGCTGACGTTGCTGCTTCTGTGCGGATCTGCCGCGCATGCCCAGGTGGTGGCGTCGGACGCCACGGTTCGCTCACCCGACGGCAAGATGACCGTCACGATGCGTGTCAGCGGAGAGGGGCGGCCTGAATATTCAATCCAGCGCAATGGCCGCAACGTCATCGACTGGTCGCGCCTCGGGTTCATTCTCGCGGATGGTCCGAAGCTCGAGCGCAATTTCGAGCTGGTGCAGGACGACGGGAAAGCGATCGACGAAACCTGGGAGCAGCCCTGGGGCGAGCGGCGTTTTGTCCGCAATCGATGCACCGAACAGCGCGTCACCATTCGCGAGAAGACCGGGCAGCGACGCGCCATCACCGTGGTATTTCGAGTATTCGACGATGGCGTGGGGTTTCGCTACGAATTTCCCGAGCAGGCATCGCTGGCGCAGGTGGGAATCGTCGAGGAACTCACCGAGTTCGCCGTGGCGGAGCCCGCCACCGCGTGGTGGATTCCGGGCGGCGAATGGAACCGCTACGAGTATCTCTACAACAGGACGCCGCTGACCGAGGTGGGCCAGGCGCACACGCCGATCACCCTCAGGACCGCGAGTGGCTTGCACATCGCCATCCACGAAGCCGCGCTCGTCGACTACGCTGGCATGTGGCTGCGACGCGTGTCTGGTCAGCGCCTGAAGGCGGTACTGTCACCTTCGTCGAGCGGGCCGAAAGTAAGCCGGAAAGCGCCGTTCGCAACGCCGTGGCGCACGCTGCAGATCGCCGACACGGCGGCCGGACTCTACATGTCGGACCTGATCCTCAACCTCAACGAGCCTAACAAGCTTGGCGATGTGTCGTGGGTGAAGCCCTTCAAGTACGTGGGTATCTGGTGGGAAATGCACCTCGGCACCAAGACCTGGAGCTCGGGGCCGAAACACGGCGCGACCACCGCGGAGACGCGCCGCTACATCGATTTCGCGGCAGCCAATGGGTTCCGCGGTGTGCTGGTGGAAGGGTGGAACAAGGGCTGGGATGGCGACTGGTTCGCGAAGGGCGATGAGTTCAGCTTCACCGAGGCCTATCCGGATTTCGACATCGTTGCCCTGGCGGCTTACGCGAAGAAGAAAGGCGTGCGCCTGGTGGGTCATCACGAGACCGCCGGCAACATCGCGGTGTACGAAAAGCAGTTAGGCGCGGCGCTCGATCTGTATGCGAAGCTCGGGATCGACGCCGTGAAGACCGGGTACGTAGCCGACGCCGGTGGCGTGCAGGCGCTGGGCGACGATGGCCGCATCCATTTCGAATGGCATGACGGCCAACTCCAGTCGCGTCATCACCTGCGCGTGGTCGAGGAAGCGGCGAAACGCCACATCGCCGTGAATGCGCACGAGCCCATCAAGGACACGGGTCTGCGGCGCACCTACCCGAACTGGGTCGCGCGCGAGGGCGCGCGTGGCATGGAGTACAACGCCTGGGGCGACCCGCCCAATTCCCCGGAACACGAAGTGAACCTCGTATTCACACGCATGCTCGCGGGACCCATGGACTACACGCCTGGAGTGCTGAGCCTGACCGGCGCGGGCGGCAAGCGCATTCAGTCGACCGTGGCCCGGCAGCTGGCGCTGTACGTGGTGCTCTACAGCCCAATCCAGATGGCCGCCGATTTGCCGGAAAACTACGCGAAGTATCCGAAGCCGTTTCAGTTCATCAAGGATGTGCCGGTGGACTGGAGCGACACGCGCGTACTCAACGGCGAGGTGGGCGACTACGCCACCATCGCGCGCAAGGACCGACACAGCAACGACTGGTATCTCGGCGCCATCACGGACGAGCAGCCGCGCACGCTGCAGGTGTCACTGGGCTTCCTCGACGACGGCAGGAAGTACTACGCCACGATTTATCGCGACGGGCGAAACGCGGGCTTCGAAGGCGATGGCCAGTCGCTCGAAATCGAGACGCGGCCGGTGTCGCGTTACGACACGCTGCAACTCAAGCTCGCGCCGGGCGGCGGCCAGGCGATTCGCATTTCGACGAAACCGGCGAGCCGCGGACCACACTCATCGCCGAAGCCCGCGCCGAAGAAGCCCCAACCGGAGTTCGACGTCGAATGAACGCCAGCGCATTCAAGCCACAGGTCTCGTTCTGGCAGATCTGGAACATGTGTTTCGGATTCCTGGGGCTGCAATTCGGATTCGCGCTGCAGAACGCCAACGTCAGCCGCATCTTTCAGACGCTGGGCGCGAATATCGACGACATCCCGATCCTGTGGATCGCAGCGCCGCTGACCGGGTTGTTGGTCCAGCCTGTCGTGGGCTACTACTCGGACCGCACCTGGAACGGGCTGGGCAGGCGGAGGCCGTACTTCCTGGCAGGAGCCATATTGGCGTCGCTGGCGCTCATCGCCATGCCGCGCTCGCCGGTGTTGTGGATGGCGGCGGGGATGCTGTGGATTCTCGATGCCAGCATCAACATCGCCATGGAGCCGTTCCGCGCTTTTGTCGGCGACCAGCTCTCCGAGAAGCAGCGGCCCGCCGGCTATCTCATGCAGAGCTTTTTCATCGGCGTGGGTTCGGTGGTCGCGAGCATGCTGCCGTGGATATTCGCGCACGCGGGTGTCAGCAACGTGAGCACGGGTGAAGGTGCGATTCCCGATACGGTGCGCTATTCGTTCGAGATTGGCGCCGTGGTGCTGGCCGTCACGATGTTGTGGACGATCTTCTCGACACGCGAGTATCCGCCCGGCGAGCTCCATGGGTTTGCCGATGCCACGCCGGACGCCGCGGGGGTGAGCCCCGGCAGCGCCGCCCGGGCGCGTTCCCGCGGATTGGCCTGGTTCGCCGCCGGCTTGCTGGGTGCGTACCTGGTCTGGCGCTTCGCGCTCGACAAGCAGCTCTACCTGCTGTGCGGGGGTATCGCGGTATGGGGGCTGGCTCTGCTGATCAACGGCGGCAGCGCTGGCAGCAGCATGTTCTCGATCCTGATGCGCGACATCGACAACATGCCTGGTCGCATGCGCCAACTCGTACCCGTGCAGTTCTTCTCCTGGCTGGCGCTGTTCGCGATGTGGATCTACACGACACCCGCGGTAGCGCGAGTGCACTTCGGCGCAACGGACGTGGTGGGGCAGCAGTTCAACGAGGGCGCAAACTGGGTTGGCGTCTTGTTTGGCGCCTACAACGGGTTCGCGGCACTCGCTGCCATGGTGATTCCCTGGATGGTGCGCAGCTTCGGCATCAACCTGAGCCATCTCGTCAACCTGCTGCTGGGTGCAGTGGGGCTGGCATCCTTCGCGGTGATCCGTGATCCGCAGTGGCTGTTGGCATCGATGATTGGTGTGGGCTTTGCGTGGGCGTCGATCCTTTCGTTGCCGTACGCACTGCTGGCCGGCAGCGTGCCCTCGCGCAAGATGGGCGTGTACATGGGCATCTTCAATTTCTTCATCGTCATACCGCAGCTGGTCGCCGCGACTGTCCTGGGAACGGCGTTGAAGCACCTGCTCGGCGGCCAACCCGTTTACGTGCTCGTGGTCGGCGGCGTGAGCTTTGCCCTGGCCGGAGTGCTGGCGCTTCGCGTGAAGTGAAGCCCAAACCCGGGCTTTCTCGACTATCTACACACGCATCGGCGATGCGCCCGGATGGTTGTGCGTGGCTGGCGCTTTGGCGATGCTCGTGGGAGCATTCGTGCGGAGGCGGAGAGCGGGGGGAGGCAGCTGATGATCAATCGGGTGTTGATTGCCGTGCTGGCGATGGCACTGACCGGGCATGCGGTTGCCGGCAGCATCTGGAAGACGGGCATTACCGAGGAAGATTTCCAGAAGAAGGTCGACGCGGGTCCAGCCCTGAAGCCGCTCGTGAAGACACACTTCGACGCCCGGCCTGCTGGCACGAAGATCGAGGTCTACTACAAGCGCTTCAGCATCATGCATCTCGCGCACAACCCGGACGCGCCGAACGCGCATCACTTCATCATGGGAAAACCCGGCGAGCCTTCCTGGGGCTACGTCAAGATCGCGGAAATCGAGATCTACCGCGCGATGCGCGCCGATCCGATGGTCATCGCGCTGATGAAGAAGGAGGCGGCGGCGATCGGCGGCGATGCATTGACCGACTGCCAGCGCGATCCGCTCCTGCTGGAAGACAGCCAGACTCGCAACAGGCAGGACTGGCGCGCCACCGACTTTGAAGTGGTCGGCTACCAGTTTTCCTGCACCATTGTCCGGCGAAAGGATTGAAATTTGGGGTCAGGCACCGTTTTCCAGGAAACGGTGCCTGACCCCATTTAGCCGGACTTTCGGACCACCAGGCGCGTGGGAATCATGCTGTTGCTGGCCGCTTCACCGGCGATCTGCCGCAGCAGCGTTTCGACCAGCAATTCACCGGCGCGGCGCGTGTCCTGCATGACGGTAGTCAGGGGCGGGTTCGTCAGGCTCGCGGCCGGGATGTCATCGAATCCCACGACTGCAACCTGGCGCGGCACGTCGATGCCGGATTCCTGCAGCGCGCGCAACGCTCCAATGGCGATGAGATCGCTGGCTGCGACGATGGCATCGAACTCGACCCCGCGCGCACGCAGCTCGTTGGCCGCCTGAAAGCCCGACTCTTCGAGATTGATGGCATCCACCTGCAGCGCGGATGACGTGGAAACCTGCGCTTCGATCATGGCGCGCTCGTAACCACGATAGCGATCGAAGAACTCCGGCGAGTGGGTGGTGGCGCTGCCGAAGAACGCGATCCTGCGGCGACCCTGCGCGAGCAGATGGCGCGTGACGTCGAAGCCGCCTTGCGCATTGTCCGACCCGACGGACACGCCGGGCTCGTCGGTGAGCACCGGTCCCCAGCGCACGAAATGCGTGCCCTGTTCGACCAGCCGGTCGAGCCGCGGACGATATTCCTCGTAGTCGCCGTAGCCTAACAAGATGATGCCGTCGGCCTTTCGACTGTCTTCGTAGTCCTGGCAGAAGTCGCTGGAGAGCTGCTGAAACGAAATGAGCAGGTCGTAACCCTTGCGCGCCGAGGCGCGTGTAAGCGAGCCCAGCATCGACAGGAAAAACGGATTGATCTGCGAGTCGTCGGGCGTCGGGTCTTCGAACAGCAACAGCGCCAGCGTGTTCGAGTGCTGCGAGCGCAGGTTGGACGCATTTTTGTCGACGCGGTAGTTGAGCTGGCGGGCGATCTCCTCGATCCGCTTGCGCGTTTCGAGACTGACCACGGGACTGCCGCGCAAAGCGCGAGACACAGTAGGCTGTGAGACGCCGGCGAGAAACGCGATGTCGAACGATGTCGGCTTTTCGTGCATTGATCGCGGCGCTTTTTTGAGCGCCGTCCCCTCGAGTGGCGCGATCATGCATGGGCCCATCGGGGAAAAGCTACTGCACCGGCGAGATGTAAAACACAGGCAGCAAAATCAAGGCGCTGCGAGTGTGAAAAAGGCCACGCCGTGCCCGGGCAGGTGCAAGGTAGCGTTAGCAAAACTGCCTTCCGGAAGTCCGTGGCCACCGATGAGCTCGCGCACCGCGAGGCCGGGAAGGGCGACGCTTGCCGGCTCACCCGAGAGATTGAATGCGGCCAGCATTGAACCCTGCGAATCGAAGCGGCGGAACGCCAACACCGATTCGGTGGCCGCCAGGAATTCGATATCGCCGTTGATCAGCAGCGGCAGCGTCTTACGCCACTCGAGCAGTCGCCGGAAGCCCTGCAATGCCGACGACTTGTCGTTCTCCTGGGCCTGGACCGACAACTGCAGGTGCTGGTGCGGGACGGGCAGCCACGGCGGCACGCTCGAGAACCCGGCGCGTTCGGAGGCATCCCAGGGCATGGGCGTGCGGCAGCCATCGCGTCCCTTGAACGTGGGCCAGAACGCGATTCCGTACGGATCGCGCAGCGCTTCGAAAGGCACGTCTGCTTCCGCGAGCCCGAGCTCTTCGCCCTGGAACACGCACACCGAACCGCGCAGGCAGGCAACGAGGCACGACAACTGCGTGGCCATGTGCGGCGCGGAGGCGCTCCGGCCCCAGCGGCTGACCACGCGCTCAACATCGTGGTTCGAGATCGTCCAGCAAGGCCAGCTCTGCGGAGCGCGTTGCCTCAAGGTTTCGACGGTGGATCGAATGTGCGCCGGGGAGCTGTCGTTGCTCAGCAGCTCGAAGCTGTAGGCCATGTGCAGCCGTCCCGGCTGCGTGTACTCGGCCACCGTCGCCGTGGAATCATCCGACGAGATTTCCCCCAGCGCGACCACGTCGGGATACTCGTCGAGCATGCGCCGGATGTCCTCGAGAAAGGGCAACATTTCCGGCTGTGTGTTGTTGAAGCGGTGCCACTGGAATCCGTAGGGATTATCGGCGCTGACACCCTTGGCCTTGCGCAGGTGCCTGGGCCGCGCCGGGTTGTCGCGAAGCTTCGCGTCGTGAAAACAGAAGTTGATGGCATCGAGGCGCAGGCCGTCGACCCCGCGGTCGAGCCAGAAGCGCATGTTGTCGAGCGTCGCCTGCCGCACTTCCGGGTTATGGAAGTTCAGGTCCGGCTGTTCACTCAGGAAATTGTGCAGGTAGTACTGCCCGCGGCGAGGCTCCCAGGTCCACGCGACGCCGCCGAAGATCGACAGCCAGTTGTTAGGTGGCGTGCCGTCTTCCCGGGCGTCCGCCCAGACGTACCAGTCAGCCTTCGGATTGGTGCGGCTCTGCCGGCTTTCCTCGAACCAGGCGTGCTGGTCGGAGGTGTGGCTCGGCACCTGGTCGATGATGACCTTGAGCGACAGCCCGTGCGCCTTGGCGATGAGGCGGTCGAAATCCTCGAGCGTGCCGAAGATGGCATCCACCGCGCAGTAGTCGGCGATGTCGTAGCCGAAGTCCGCCATGGGCGACTTGAAGAACGGCGAAACCCAGATGGCTTCGACGCCGAGCGACGCCACGTAATCGAGGCGTTGAATGATACCGGGCAGGTCGCCGACGCCGTCGCCGTTGGTGTCGAGGAAGCTGCGCGGATAGATCTGGTAGATAGTCGCGCCGCGCCACCAGGGGTTGGCCGGCGCCACGGCGGGCGGGGTCAGTCTTTGAGCTGCTGTGTTCATGCGCGCGGTGCGGGAGCTTACCGTAGACGGGGAAACACTCTCACAAGTGCATACGTATTCAGCCTGAATACGTATGCAAGCCGTTGTTTGTGCACCAGCGTGGCTCCTACCATGACCCGCTCTCGATAGATTGAACGTCTGTATGACTTTTGCGTTAGGCCTCTCCGGCTGCCCCCCTCGGCCGGCGAGGCTTTCTTTTATCTGCATACGTATTCAACGGGAGCGCCTTCCGGGCGCTGCTAATGTCGCCGCGATTCGTCACCGGCTGAGGGAGGCTGGATGCGATTGAATTCCGATCGGGCGCGCGCATTTTCCGGTGCGTCGATTGTCTTGCTGGCGCTGGCCGCGTTTGCCGCGGCCCCGCTTTCTCGCGCCGCCGACGCCGCAAGCAGCCGTCCGGCCGCGCGCCAGAGTCCCGACTGGCTTCGCGACGCGGTGGTCTACGAAGTGTTCCCGCGCGCGTTCTCGAAGGAAGGGGACTTCAAAGGGGTCACCGCGCAGCTCGATCGCCTGAAAGATCTCGGCGTGACCGTGCTCTGGCTGATGCCCATCCACCCGGTGGGCAAGCTCAAGGCCAAAGGCACGCTCGGCAGTCCCTATGCCGTACGCGATTATGATGCGATCAATCCCGAATACGGCAACGGCGACGATCTGAAGGCGCTCGTGGCCGGCGCGCACCAGCGCGGCATGAAGGTGTTCATCGACATCGTTGCAAACCACACCGCGTGGGATTCGGTGCTGATCGGAAAACATCCGGATTGGTATACGCACGACGCGGGCGGCCGCATCGTGCCGCCAAATCCGGATTGGGTCGACGTCGCCGACCTCGACTACTCCAAGCCGGCGTTGCGCAAGTACATGAGTGGAATGCTCGTTCGCTGGCTGCGCGACTACGGCATCGACGGTTTTCGTTGCGACTACGCGAGCGGCGTGCCGACCGACTTCTGGGAATCGGTGCGGCCGGAGCTCGACCGCGTGCGCCCCGGGCTCGCGTTCCTCGCAGAGTCCGATGATCCGGCACTGCTCAACAAAGCATTCGACATCGACTACGCCTGGGACTTCTATCACGCGATGAGCGAGGCGCTCGTGGGACGCGCGCCGGCTTCATCCGTGCGCGAGACCTGGGAGCGCGCCGAGGCGAAGTATCCGCGTGGCGCCTTGCGCCTGCGCTTCTCGGACAACCACGATCAGCTCCGCACCACCGGGGCGGCGGGTCTTCCGGCCGCACTGGCTGCTTCCGCGGTGATGTTCACGCTGGACGGCGCGCCGCTGCTCTACAACGGCATGGAAGTGGGGGACGGCACTGAATCGGCTGCGCCCGGCCTCTTCGAGCGCGCACCCATCGCCTGGGAGATGGCGGAGCGGCGCCCGCAAGTGGTGCCTTACTACCGCGCGCTGGCGGCACTGCGCCGCGCGCATCCGGCATTGACGCGTGGTGCGGTGCACTGGCTGCGCAACGGCGACGAACAGCGGATTCTGACCTATGAACGCGCGGGCGCCGGCGAGGCTCTGCTGGTCGCAGTCAACCTGTCGTCGCTGCCCTACGCGGGCAAGGTTGAGGCGCCGTCGGGCGAGTACCAGGAGATCACGCCGGTACTGCCAGCCGCCGCCCCGGTATCACCGGCACAACAGGATTCGAAACGCGCGGCGAAGCTGCCAGCCCTGGTGCTCGCGCCGTGGGAATTCAGGGTTTTCCGGCGGGCGGCGCCGTGAATACGTATGCATGCGATTGCCAAGTGTGTGCCGCTGGCAACATCCTTGCGGCCAGGGGTTCTCACGAAAGTTTGGGATGTCGCGCGCTGTCGGCAGCGGCGATGCATCAACATTAGTTAGGAGAGGGGACGAATGAAGACACTAAAGAAGAAGGGCAAGAGCTCCAAGCCTGCCCAGCGCA